>PMYE01000067.1:0-179 GCA_003171315.1 Acidobacteriaceae bacterium | reverse complement strand
ACCCATCTCTTCGCCGCCGACGAAGCCGACGGCCAGATGACGCAAGCGCAGCTCGCTCGCCTTGACCAGGCCATGGGCCGCATCTCGGCAGCCGGCCTTTTTGCCGAATGGCTCAACGTCGGCGCCTCGGCCACGCTGCTCGCCGGCCAGGCTCCCGCCATCGCCGGGCTGGCCGCCCG
>PMYE01000114.1 GCA_003171315.1 Acidobacteriaceae bacterium | reverse complement strand
CACTTCTCCGGCGGCTACGGCTACATGGCGCAAGACGTGCACATCCGCGAGACCATCAAATACGCCGACTACAAGCGCTACGGATCGACCAGCACGGTGTTCTACAACGGGCAGGCCATCACCAAAAACGGGCAACCGCAGAATTCCGAGCCAAATAACCCGCCCAAATAAAGGTTGCGCAGACGGTGCGGCATTGGCAGAAAGTGTGCCAAAGCGGGAAGTTGAGCGATCCGTGGGGCGACGGATGCGGTTGCCGGATGATCTACTAAATTCGTGACGGTTGGCTCGAAAAAGCGCGCTGCCGGTGAAAAAATGCGGCGCCTCATCCAGCGGCTTGTTGTGCAGGTTGCTTGCGGCCTGCCTCTCGCGGCGCTCTGCTGCGCGCCGCGCGCGGCCGCGCAGGCGACAGGACCGGCTCAAGCGAACGCAGACCAGGCCACTCAAGCACCCGCGCAAAAAGCGGAGACCGGCGCGGAACCCGCCGCACCGGCAGCGAAGGACGCTCGCGGCGGCCAGGCAGCGAATGACGAACCGAGCGCAGACGAGTCCGCTTCCGGCGATGCCGAGACGATTTTCCCGCACACAGAGACGGGGCGCTACTGGATCTCGGGGCAGGCAAACGTCATTTTGCAGGGTCACGGGGCGTTCCCGGCGAAGTACAGCGGACCGAACAGCTTAACCAACTGGGCGCAAACGGCGACCACGCATTTGCTGACGCTCTACACCGGTTACGAGCTCACGCCTACGACCGAAGTCTTTGCCGACATAGAGGATGCCACCGGCAACGGCATCGGGAACGCCAACGGCCTCGCCGGTTACGTCAACCTGGATGCGGTGCGAGTGGTGGAAGGCAGGCCGCTGTCGAAGACCCCTTACCTGGCGCAGTTCATGCTGCGCCAGATCGTCCCGCTGACGAAAGAGCGCGTGGATACGGACCGCGACGAACTGGATCTGGCCACTTCGCTTCCCGCGCGCCGCCTGGAGTTGCGCGCAGGCAAGATGGATTTGACGGATTTCTTCGATACGAACACCTATGGCTCCGACAGCAACCTGCAGTTCCTCAACTGGACGGTGGACAGCAATGGCGCCTATGACGTGGCCTCAAACACGCGGGGTTACACCGACGGCGCGATCGTGGAGTACGACGATCGCTCGTGGTCGGCGCGTTTTGCCGAAGCGCTGATGCCGAAGGTTGCGAACGGAGAGTACCTTGATGCCGATGTGGCGCGGTCGCGCGCGGAGAACCTGGAGCTGGAAGCGCGGGGCAAACTCATTGCCCACCGGAAGGGCACGGTGCGGGTGCTGGGCTACCTCAATCATGCCGACATGGGAAGCTACCGCGAGGCGATTGCGGAGTTCCTGGATGGCGAGACTGCGACACCGGAGATCGTTGCGACGCGCCGGCAGGGACGGCATCGCTATGGTTTCGGCTTGAACTTCGAGCAGGCGATCGCGGCGCAGGTGGGCGTGTTTGGCCGGCTGGGCTGGAGCGACGGGCATAACGAAACCTTTTGCTACACCGAAGACGACCGCACGGTGCAGGTCGGCGGCGTTGCCATGGGCAGCTCATGGCGCCGCAGTAGCGATCGCGCCGGCGTGGCGTTCGTGACCAACGGCATTGTGGCCGCGCATCAGGAGTATCTTGCCCTGGGCGGACTCGGCTTTCTGCTCGGCGACGGCGCACTGACTTACGGCAGGGAGAAGATCGTCGAAGTCTTTTACACTGCTCACCTTTGGCGCGGCTTCTTCATTTCCTACGACTTCCAGCACATCAACGACCCCGGCTATAACCAGGCGCGCGGGCCGGTGGCCGTTTCCGCGCTGCGCTTCCACACCGACTTTTGAAAAAAGACAGGGACCAGGGACCAGGGACTAGGGACTTAGGGACAAAGGGACTTAGGGAATTCGCGGCTAGCGAGTCAGCGTGGGCTCGTCAGGTTTGCGGCCCGCGCCCATAAGGACCAGCGAGCGCTGGGCGAAGGGCGAGTAGACGAGGAGCGTGGTGCAGGCGAGCGCCAGGCCGAAGTTTATGTGGTGCAGAAGCAGGAAGGGCGAAAGCGACCAAAGCTCATCGAAGAGCAGCAGGAAGGGCCAGAGGGTGAGGATCTTCCGGCGGACGCCCGGCGCGTGGAAGAGGACGGCGCAGAGGACAAAGGCGCGAACGGGGATGAGGACGGCGGCCGTGACGACGAGGACGTGAAAGACGATGGTTGCTTTGGGCAGCGGCGAGAGGAGATCGGCAATCTCCGCCAGATTGGTGAGCGCGCCCACATAGAATCCCAGGTACATGAGTTGGAAGAGAATGAAGAGCGTTTGCACCACCCGATGGGATGTCTTGGGAAGGTCCTGTGGAGTGGCCAGAAGCCGGGTGCGAAGCTTGAGTTCGGGCTCGCCGGGAGCGGCTGTGTTCGCAAAGGACGCGGAAGGCGGGCATTCAGGGAGTGCGGGAGCCGAAGACCCGGCGACCAGAGGCTGCGCATCGGCGCCGGGAGCGATGCGTTCGACGGGAGCCAGGAAGCGATAGCCGCGGCGGGCCAGAGTCTCAATAAATCTGGGGCTGCCGGCGGTGTCGCCGAGGGCTTCGCGGATGCGATTCACCGCCGAGTTGACGCCGTGCTCGTAGTCGACGAAGGTTCCGTCGGGCCAGAGCTCGCGCGAGATCTCTTCGCGCGTGAGCAACTGGCCGGGGCGCTCCAAATACCGGTCCAGAAGCATGAGAAGCACCTGGAAAGGCTGCGCGTTCAGTTTGACGCGCAATCCCTGCCTGCGCAGTTCGCCCGTGGCGGCGTCCGCCTCAAAGATTCCAAAGCGATAGCGCCGGGCTGGCCGAGAGTCGGTGTTGTCGTCCGCCATGTCTGTCGATCAGTGTAGCCGATGGAGAGTTGGGCCGAACTTCGGCCGGCTCAAGTGACAAGTTCACGGAAGTTCAACGGCTGGAAGGTCTTGCACGGTGAGAAACATTCACAGATGGGTGAGGCGCCAAGCATTGCCTGGCGCACGTCAACAAGATAAGGTGCAGGACATGACGCACGGCCGAATTTCCAATTCGAGAAGGTTACCGATTGCAGTCGCATTGCTGTTTCTTCTGGCGGCCGGGGCTTCGGTTGCGGAGGAGCCCAGTCCAGCGGCGGTTGCGGGGTTCAACTCCTATATCGGCCGCGTGGAGTCGCGGCTGGACGTGCAGCACGGGTCGGCCGAGGCGTACCTGGCCCCTGAGGATTCGGCGCGCCTGCGGGCGGGCAGCCTGGTGATTGAACAACTGACGCCGGCGGCGGGCGCGGAGCTGCCGGGAGCGCTGCTGCATGACTGGCGCGGGACAGCGTTTGTGCCGGGCGCGAAGGGCGCGGACTTCGAGCGGGTGATGCGGGATTTCCGCGGCTATCCCCGCTATTTTTCGCCGCAGGTGCTCAAGGCCACAGTGCCGGCGCAAGAGGGTGATCACTATCGGGCGACGATGCGGGTGCGGCAGAAGCACGTTCTGACGGTGGTGATGGATACAACGTACGACGTTACGTTTGGACGCGACAATTCCGGAGGGACGGGCGCACAGCATGGGTACAGCGTTTCGCGCAGCACACAGATTGTGGAGATTGAGTCGGCGGGCACGGCGCAAGAGCGCGCGTTGAGCCCCAGCGAAGAGCACGGGTTTCTGTGGCGGTTGAACACCTACTGGAGCTACCAGGAGCGGGACGGCGGACTGTATATCCAGATCGAGTCGGTTTCGCTTACGCGATCCATTCCCACGGGGTTGGGGTGGGCGATTGGGCCGTTTATTGAAAGCATTCCGCGCGAGTCGCTGGAGTTCACGCTGCGAGCGGCGCGGGACGCGCTGCGGAAGCCGTGAGAGGCGGGAAAAGAGGGCGCGCCATCGGGGGCTGAGCCCCTGGGTTCGCGCCCTGACACGGAACCTGTTTGGGGAGCTGGTTTGCAGAGGAGGAATCGAAGATGGGCGAACAAGTTGTTACAACAACAGCAAAGGATGAAGCGGGGTTTGAGAGCGCGCGCCGGGTGAACCAGGGGTTGACGGCCCGCCTGGAGAAGCGCGCCTTGCAGTGGATGGCCGGGCGCGCGCCGCGATGGGTAAGCTCGGACCAACTGACGGCGCTGGGCCTGGGCGCGCAGATCGGGGCGGGCATCTGCTATGCGTTGTCGCGCTTCGACCGCCGGGCATTGCTGCCGGCGATCGTGTGCCTGGCGCTGAACTGGCTGGGCGACAGCCTGGACGGGACGCTGGCGCGCGTGCGCCGGCAGGAGCGGCCGCGTTACGGATTCTATGTCGATCACATGGTGGACGTTCTTGGAGCGGTGGCGCTGATGTGCGGGCTGGGCGCCTCAGGGCTGCTGCACTGGCCGACGGCGATGGCGATGCTGATCGCGTTTCTGGTGCTTTCGAGCGAGAGCTACCTGGCCACGTACACGCTGCAGTGTTTCGAGCTTTCGCAAGGCATCTTCGGGCCCACGGAGATTCGCATTCTGCTGATCCTCGGCAGCCTGGCCGCGCTGCGCAGTCCGTATTCGACGGTGTTCGGCCACAGAGTGCTGCTCTTCGATCTGGGAGGGACGATCGCGACGCTGGGGATGGCGGCGATGGCGATTGCCGTGGCGGCGCGCCACACCGCGCAACTCTACCGGCAGGAGCCGTTGCCATGAACGCACTCATCCGTTGGGGCAAGTTCAACGTGGTGGGCGCCATGGGCATGGCGGTGCAGCTTGCCGCGCTGGCGCTGTTCAACCGGTTGACCGCGGGCCGCTACCTTGTGGCAACGGCCGCGGCGCTGGAGTTGACGCTGGTGCACAACTTTGTGTGGCACCTGCGCTACACGTGGCGCGACCGGCGCGACCGCTCGGCATTGCCGGGGCAGTTCGTGCGCTTTCATCTTTCCAACGGGCTGGTTTCGCTGCTGGGGAATCTGGCGCTGATGCCGCTTCTGGTCGAGGAGGCCCGCATCCCGGTGGTAGCATCGAACGCGATTGCGATTCTCTGCTGCTCGCTGGGGAATTTCTGCCTGGGGCACAACTGGGCTTTCGCGGCGAGAGCGGAGGCGCGGCAGGGCTAAAGCGGGGAAGCACGGCGCCGATGAGGGAGATCGGGGGGGGTGTCTTCAGGGATTCGGCGGCAGCCGCGATCGAAGCAAATGCTGTATTCTGCTTCGTCCTGAGGAATCCCGTCGTGACAGGCGCGATGTTGAATCACGCGACGTACAAGAATCCAGCGGTTCTGTCGCACCACGCTATGCGCAGAATGGTCGGCAGGATCGCGCTTCTGCTTCCTTTCGTTCTTGCCGGCGGGACCATTTTGATCTCACTCTTAGGGTCCAGCCATGCGCTGCCCCAGCCTCTTTTGCAGCGATCGATCAGCGACTATCGCTACACGGCCATGGGGGATTGCTATGTGGGAGGCCTGTGCGCGATCGCGGCGTTCCTGATGTGCTCCCGAGGCTACGACTGGACGGACGAGATCACGGGGTATCTGGCCGGATTTCTTGCTCTGGGTGTGGCACTGTGCCCCTCGGTGAACCCGCGAGACCCTGTGCACTCACCGCTGCAGTTGGAGTTGAATACAGTCCACACCGTGTTTGCCGCACAGATGTTTCTGGTCCTGGCCTACTTCTGCTTGTATCTGTTCCGCAAGACCGCCCCAGGGAAAAGCCTCACGCGCCGGAAGCGGCACAGAAACACCGTCTACGCGGTCTGCGGCACGGTGATCCTGGTCTGCGACGCGCTGATGGTCAGCCTGACTTTGGACCGCGCGGAGCGATTGCTGAGACCGATCAACCCGCTGCTGACCTGCGAATCGCTGGCGATGATCGCGTTCGGCGTAGCGTGGCTCACGAAGGGCAACGGCATCCTGAGAGACAGGCCGCATAACCACGTACAGCCCCTCTGACGGCGGCGCGCGGATGGGGAGCGATGCGTTCCCGGAATGGTTGGGCGGAACGCGCGTCCTCGAGCTTCCGGGCGGAGATTGTGCATCGGTTTTGCGGCCGGCAGGGGATCACCAATCGTCGTGATGCCGATCACGGCGAGTTGTCACCGGCGAGAGTGGGAATGGAAGTCCTGAGCAGCAGGCGCAGCGCACGGGTGTGCTTGCTGGCCGAACGAGAGAAAAATCAAGCGCCGGAACAGGAGGGTCCGCATGAATTATCCCGTTTGGGACGTTGCGTTTGGCGCCGGACTGCTGATTGCCCTAGTGGCGATTCTTCACGTGTTCGTGTCTCACTTCGCGGTGGGTGGCGGGCTGTTTCTGGTGGTGACGGAACACAGGGCCCGGCGCAAGAACGACGCCGCACTGCTCGGCTGGCTCAAGAAGCATACCAGGTTCTTTGTGCTGGTCACGGTGGTGTTCGGCGCCATCAGCGGGGTGGGCATCTGGTTCACGATCGCGTTGATCAGCCCCACGGCCACCAGCAACCTGATTCATGCGTACGTGTGGGGCTGGGCCATCGAGTGGGTGTTCTTCTTCCTGGAGATTACGGCCGCGCTGCTCTACCTGTACGGATGGGACAAGCTGGAGCCGCGGCTGCACCTGTGGTACGGGTGGATTTATTTCGGCGCCGCGTACCTGAGCCTGGTGATCATCAACGGGATTATCGCCTTCATGCTGACCTCGGGGAGCTGGACAAAGAATCACGAATTCTGGAAGGGCTTTTTCAATCCCACTTACTTTCCGTCGCTGGCATTTCGTACGGCCATTGCGCTGGCGCTGGCGGGAATCTACGCGTTGATCACCGCGAGCGTCGAGAAGGATGCCGGTTTGAAGGCGCGCATTGTGCGCTGGTGCGCGTGGTGGATTGTGCCCTCGCTAGCCGTTCTGCCGCCGCTGGGGTGGTGGTACATCCGCCGGATTCCCGCCGATGTGTGGGCCAGCGCTCGCGGCCCCATGCCCACGGCTACGCACTACGCCGGGTTCGCCGTTGTGCTGCTGGCCGTCACGTTTGTGCTGGCGTTGCTTTCGTTGCTCAAGCCGGGCCGCATGCACCTGTCGTTCAGTCTTTTGGTCGCGCTGGTGGCGCTGGGCGCGATGGGTTCGTTCGAGTTCGTCCGTGAAGCCATTCGCAAGCCCTTCGTGATCTCGAACTACCTGTATGCGAACTCGCTCTATTCCACGCAGATTCCGGGGGATGGCGGTTTCAGCGTGGACGAAGTGAATGCGGCGGGGGTTCTGCCGTCGGCGAAATGGGCGAGCAACCGCGACCTGGCGGGCAGCAATCTAGCCGGGGTGGGGCACGAGATCTTTCGCGTGGAGTGCGAGAGCTGCCACACGGCGAACGCCTATCGCGGGCTCAAGCATTACATCGCGTTGCGTCAATGGGATGAGAGCAAGATACAAGCCATGGCCGGCGGCCTTGAATTCATGCACAATGGCGTGATGCCGCCGTTCGCCGGGACCGATGCGGAGCGCGGCGTTCTGGCGGTTTATCTCAATACCATCGAACCCATCTCCGCCGAGGCTGCGGTAGCTGCCACCGACGGCCAGACGGTCTTTGACCAGAACTGTTCGATGTGCCATCGCGTGAACGCCAGCGATCCGCTCTTCAAGAACCTGACCAGCGATCCGGCCGCGGCCGGCGAGGCGCTGAAGGATTTGACCGCTCTGTTTCCGCTGATGCCGGACCTGAAGCTCACCGGTCCGCAGCGCACGGCGCTGGCGGAGTGGATCAATGCGCAGCGCAGCGCCAAAGGGTTCGGTAACCCCGCGCAAGGAGGGAAGTGAAGATGATGCAGTCCAATCCGATTCCGGCTCTTGACCCGAACCCGCTGCCCGCGCCGTATTGGGTCTTCAAACTGCTCCTGATTGTGACGTTCGTCCTTCACATTGTCGCCATGAACTTCCTTCTGGGCGGAGGAGTGCTTGCGCTCACCGCCAAATGGCGCGCGAAAAACGGGGGCTTCGGCGGACGCCTCTTTTCCGATGTTGCCAAGAAGATGCCGGTTCTGCTGCCTGCGACCATCACTCTGGGGATTGCTCCGCTGCTCTTCGTGCAGGTGCTTTACGGCCAGTTCTTTTACACCTCATCGATCGTGATGGCCTGGCCATGGTTCCTGGTGCTGGCGATGCTCACCGCCGCCTACTACGGCTTCTATTACGTCTCGTTCCGCAGCGGACAGCATGGGGGAAAAGCCGGCGGCGTAATGCTCGTCAGCGTGATCCTGGTCTTCCTGATCGGCTTTTTGTTCAGCAACAATCTCACCCTGAGCCAGACTCCCGCGCGATGGGCCACGAAGTACTTTGCCGATCCGGGCGGCTGGAATCTGAACCTGACGGAACCGGCTCTGATCCCGCGCTTCCTGCACTTTTTCACTGCCGCTGTGGCGGTGGGAGGAATCTTCCTGGTGTTCGTGGCTCTGGCCAATTGGAAGCGCGACAGGGAATATGCCCGGCAGGTGTTGCAGTTTGGCGGCAAGGCGTTTATGTACGCCACCATGGCGCAGTTTGTGGTGGGCCTGGTCTTCCTCGTCAGCCTCCCACGCGGCTTGCGCATGTTGTTCATGGGCGACAGCCCCCTGGCGGCCACGCTGCTTCTGGTTGGCATCACGGGCGGCATTGCCGCCATCTTCGTCATGTCCGGAGCCTTGCGGAACGAGAATATCCGTGCCGCTGCGTTGTATGCGCCGGGCGTTTTGGCGGTGACCATCGCCTGCATGGCGGTCATGCGAGACCTCCTGCGCGATGCCTATCTGAGTCCGTACTTCCACGCGGGGCAATTCGCGGTAGCGACACAGTGGTCCGTGCTTCCGCTTTTCCTGGCGCTGTTTGTCGCCGGGGTGATTCTCTGGCTCGTCATGATGCGGCGCTATGGATTGCTTGGCGGCAAGAAGGAGATCGAACGGCCCCAGCCGTGAGCGAGAAGGCTCAGGCGAATGCTATGAGCCAAATCTTGCCGCGTTGACCATCTTCTTCATCGCGCTTTTGAAGCGGGCAATTCCTCGATCCAGTGTCTCAATGCCCCTTTCCAGTATGGGTCTGATCCGCGGACGCCGGTCCGGGAAGCGGGGTCTGCCTGCGGACGGGCACGCGAGCATTGCGGGCGAAGTACCACCGTGCCGTGATGGAAAATGAGTTCACCTGCAGGCTTTGAGCGCTCAATTGCGACTTGTAGAAGAAGCCGGAGTAGGTGGGCGCGAAGGAGAGATTCCCGTAAGCGGGAATGACCAGCGACAGGCTCAGCGGGATGGCGTACTCCGTTTGCGTGGGCAACTCGGCGGAAGGGGAGCGGCCGAAGTAATAGTCGCCCTGCGAGTCGGTGACAAGGCTCCACTGTTTGCCGGGTCCGGGGCCACTCCCTCCTCCGCGAGGCCAGAGGTGGTTCTGGAAGTGGAAATCCCAATAGTAGCCGGGGGAATGCAGTGTTTTTACGGCCGGCAACCCGACAACCGTGGTGGTGTTGTTGATTGCGAACCTAGCGCTGGTGAAGCAGGTTTGCAGCGTGACGTTCGCTGTGACCTGGCAGGTATGTGTCGTCGTCGCGCCTGTCGTCTGGTTGGTGTCTTGCAGCGTGAGCGCCGACAGGACGTTGTTTTGCGTGCTAAACTCCATGCCCGTCTCCAGATAGCTTCCTCCCGATAACCAGAACCAGGAGAAGGACCTTGGCCGGTTTCCGGCGAACTCAGCCCTTAAGCCGCCGCGATCGGTCCAAGCCGAGATGCGGGGAAGCTTGACCGTGAGCTCGCCAGGCACGGCGGAACCAGCCGCGAAAGAGAAGAACAAATACGGGTTGTCGATTTCAAGCTGATATTGACGCGGGGTGAAGACCAGAAGGGCGCGCGGGAGCGAGTGCACGCCGCGGACGGAGTCGCCGCTTTTGCCGCCAAGGCGAACCTGGATGAAGCCTGCTTCGGTGATGTTGTTGAGGGAATACGAAGCGTTGATCGGCCTGTTGGTGAGATTGCCGATGACGGAGCGGTCATAAGCGAACGCGCTTTGGATGCCAAAAGAGATCGGCGCAAACGATTTGCCGCTGCCAGCCGGGCCGAAGAAGCTCCCCGTGACGCGGCTTGCCAGTTCGAGGTCCAGCTCCTGCTGAGTGGGCACGGAGGCGCGCGAGTCAGAGACACCCTGGAAATTTTGGGATTGTGCGTTTCCGCCCACCGGTTGCCGCGAAGTGAAGCCGGCGACGAGCTTGGTGAAATCCACCTGCCAAATCGGCAACTGCTGGAAGCGCTCGTTCGACGCCGTGACAGTTTCTTCGACCGGCCGGGGTTGCCCTTTGGCCTGGCCGGTAAGTGCGATTTCAACGTCAGGGTCCTGCAAACGATCGATGAGAAAGTGCGATAACCGGTGGGTCACGAAATAGCGGCTGGTTTGGTGATAGGCCTGGGGCAGCTTCTGGAGGGCCCCATAAACCAGCTTATCCTGCGCCATCTGATCGGTGGTGAGCAGCCAATAGTAGGCATCGTCAGCGATGGGCGTTCCATCGATGCAATAGGTACTCCTGGCTGTCGGGGATGGGGTACACGATGGATCGACGGGAACCCAAAGAGGCTCGTTGTTGCGGTTGACCTCGGTGAGATTCGACAACGAGGCCTGAACGATACCGTAGGAGGCGAGCCACTCCTTGGTAATGTCTCTGTCGGCCAGGTCGGACTGCTGCTCGATCAACTGCTCCGAAGCCGCGAGCATGGCCTGGAGGTCTTTTCCGGTGACGGCCACATTCTCCATGTAATCGCCCTTCCAGAGGATGCGGTCGAGGGCGATGCGCAACATGCAGATGTTTTTTTGCCTCTCGGGCGAAACGGGGCACATACCGTAGTCCGCATAGTCGTTAACCGGCGCCTGGCGACCGTTCGCATCCGACACGACCTGACGCCCGAAGTCATCCAGCGGGGCCGGCTTCCCGTTCGAATCCAACACTGCCTGTTGCCCGATGGTGTCCAACTGCATGTCGCGGCTCTCGAGGAGCACCAGGTCAGATGTGGGCTGCGATGCCTTCTCGAGGTACTGGAGGAGCATCAATTCCGCTCTGTTTTCGTTTTCGATTTCAGCATCGGCGCCGGCGGCAACGATTGGCGATGCTTGGTCGCCACGCAACTTGTGGATCAGGTCGAAGAGGAGCGAAACGGCAGTGATGCGGTTGTCGGCAGGTTTGGGGACGAAGGTGCTCTTGGAATTGTCGATTTTGGGGCCGCTGCTCCCGGAGGGGGAGACGAGCGTGACGCGCGACACCGTGCCTGGGAATTGATTGCCGAACGAGGAGTAGCCCACCGATGAGGAGTAGCCCTTCACCGGGGTCAGGACGGGGGCGGGATAGGCGGCGTTCGCGGAGGCCGCAGCCTGGGCCGGGTTCGTTGTTGCCTGGGCGCGAGCTGAAGATCCTTGAGCGCCGGCGGGGTTTGCCTGCCCGGCACTTGCGGTTCTCTGAGCGGGAAGCGCGTAGGATAACTCGAGCGCGGGCGTGTCGTAGCCGGCCTCGGGCTCGCTCAAAACAAGGTCGACAGGGCGTTCGCCCGCGGACCTCAGCTTGGCCCACACGCGCGTGGCGAGGACTTCGGCTTCTGTGTGCGTCATTTGCGCCATCACAACCACGGCATCGAAAGACCCATATTCGAGACTGGCCCCGCGTACCAGGGCCCCGGTGACTACGGTGGGATCGGTCACCACCACTTCCGCCGCGGGCACCGCATCGTCGCAGCGGCCAAAGTCCTTGGGCCAGTTTTTGCCGTTCAACGCTTCGTTAGGGAGGTCCTGACTGCCTTTACCGCCGATGCAAAGGCGAAGGTTGGTTTCTGAGACCGCCTCCATGGTGTCTTGTCCGACGACTCCGATGACCAGAATCTTCTGCCCATTTTCCTCGGCGACGGTATAGCCGACGTCTTTCTGTTCCCTGGCGATGGTGCGCAGCAATCCGCGGATTGCGGCTTTGCGCGACGCCTCGCTGAGAAGAAAGCATGCGCCCGCGCTGGAATCTCCATTGTCTGCCGTGCAATTTTCAAGCGGCTCGCCGGGTTTGGCCAAGTTGTCCTTCAAATTCAAGAGGATCAGCAGCAGCCTGTCACGGTAAGCGCACAAATCGCGGGCATTGTCCCTGTTGGCGGGATCGTTAAAGACCGCTCCGGCCTGGCACACGGAGGAATCGAGACTGTGCAAAATTGCCGACAGGCTGGTTATCAAATCCGGATCCAGGTCCGGGCTGCCACTTTCGTGTCCTCCGAAAGCGAATTTTCCGGGCAGAGCAGGAAGTTGAATTTTGTCGGCTGACTTGAATGCCTGTGGCGACCACCACGCCGCTTGCATAATGGCGACCTCGTCACTGACTAAGGCATTGCGTACGTTTGTGGTTCCGGCGGCCAGTTGCCGCATTGCGGTAACGGCCGGATTTTTACCTCGTTCCGAGCTAAGCCGGTCGAGGCGGTCGAGCCAGTCGAGCGGCTCGACTTCCGGGGCGGTTCCTGCGCTACCGCCCCCCCCGGCCCCGCTGCCCTGGTTGACGCATTTTACCGAGCCCCTGGCGAACGGATTGCCGGCGAAAAGCAATGGGCAATTGTTCTTCAGCCCGTAGGCAGAACCTGGACCGTCATTGGGCAGCAATTTAAGCTTTGCTGTCAGCGCCATGCGAAGGTTGGCCGCGAGGAGGAATAAGCGATGATCTTCGTTCTCGATCCGCAGCGAGTTGGTCGCCTGATTCTGTTTGCCAGCCTCACTCTGGCCGCTAGGGTTCTCTCGTTCGCTTTCCTCGGCGAGCAGGCGCGCGACTCCGCGCAGCCAGCCCGCCGAATACATAAAGTCTTCGCGACCCGGCACCACGGCGCGGAATCCGGCGGTCATGAGAAAGTTGAGGACATTGTCGCAATAGGCGGCGCGAGCAATGCGATCGTCGTCCTTATAGAGGCTCTCCGGCGGGCCATCGTTGTCGGGCAGTCCCGTTTTTTGCGGCAACTTGCAATCGCCCAGACCGATGTTTTCGAACTGCAGCGCAGCGCCGAACTCGGGGCCGAAGTCGTCTCCCATTCCCAGCAACAGGCGGCGGTCCTTCGGGTCCTGGGCTTCGTCATCGCGAAACTTGAGAAAATCTCTAACCGGCTGAAGAACAGGAGCGGTCTCGGTGGCTTCGATCCGGTAGTAACCCATCAGGCTGCCCGTATAGTCGATCTCAGTCTGGGTTGTTTGTCCGCGGAGAGCGCCGGCAAACAGCAGCGGAAAGATCGTCGAGACGGACAGCAGGCAAAAAGACCTTACGAGAAACAATCTTGTGTGCATTGGGCCCTCCAGGCTTCTTACGGCGGGTGAGAAGCACGGGGATTTTTCATTCATCATGCAGAAACGAACAGGACTCGTCAATTGCTTTCTGTGGCATCTACCGTTCAAATCCGAATCGCCATTCCAGAGCCCGAACTCGCAAGCCGGGAACGCAGGGGTAAACGCGGGCACGGTTCATGCGTCGAGAGCCACCGAGTCCCGTTGCGCCCAACCGTTGGCGCGTTGAATCAAGGCGGAGCGGCTGCTCCCCTGGATTTGCTGCCTGCGCAGGGAGAACTCGCGAGGCTCTTCGCGGGAGAACAGCCAGAGGCCCAGCGAAGGCAGCGACAGGGCGCGCGCGGCGGCGTTCACGGCCTGGGGTTCGTCGAGATCGACGACCAGGCTGCAATGGGCGGAGGCCGGGGCGGCGAACAAGCGATCGAGTTCCGCGGGCGCGCCGGCCAGATGCTTGCCATAGAGGCGCACGGGGCGCACAGGATGCAGCTCGATGCCGAGGCCGGCCATGATCCCGGGCAGGCGGGCAACCTCCAGGCGATTCCAATTCTTCTGCTCGGCGCTGAGTTCGCTCCACTGCGCCATGTGCGCGCGCAGCGGGAAGCGGCTGTCGACGAGGCGGCGTTCGATGGTGTAGCGGCGGTGCTCGAGCTGGGCAAGCAGCTCGACCTGTTCGCCGGTCAATGAGGTGACGGCCGACGAGTGCACATCGTCTGCCAGGTGCAGGCCGGCCAGCTCCATAAGCAGGGGCGTGTGGTCGGCGCGCCAGCGATTCGACATTTTCATGAACTCGGGCAGGTCGTGCCAGGGGACATTGGCCTGGGGATTGATCGTGTCCTGCGAGCGATGCCGGTAATCTTCGTGGAGGGCCTGGGCAAAGGCATCCAGTTTTGAGCCGAATAATACTTCCGGGCTGAGCGTTTCCTCGAGAGTTCCGAAGACCTGCAGCCGGTCGCCGAAGCAGGAGATGTCTTCGACGCTGCGCACCACATCGCCCAGGCGGCGATAGTGCTCGAGGCGCACGTAGATGGGGACGTGGAGATGGCCTTTGTGGTCGAGCAGCGAGCGCATTTCGAGGGCGGCGCATAGGCTCACCTCGTCGTCGCCCAGGGCAAGCGCGATGCCGAGCAAAGGTCCGGCTGATTCAAGCTTGCGCTCGACGACGCGCGCCAGGTCGGGAGATCCCGGCGTCACCGTAGCCGCGACGAACTCGATCGCGGCGATCTCCGCAACGGCGGGATTGGTGATGGAGAATTTTTCCCTTTCCGCATCGGCATCCTGGTCGAAGACGACGATCTTGAGCGTGCGGCCGAGCGCGACCGGAGAGGATCGGATGAGATGCAGTGCGATCTCGCGGCCATACGCCCCGAACCCAACGAGGACAAGGGTGCGCGCCTCAAACTCGGGGCTAGGCGGCAGGTGGAGACGCTTGATCAACATGCGCGCCGCAGCGGTGAAGGGATTGAAGAGGCGCAGATCCACATTGGCAGAGCCGAGGGACGCCTTGTCGCTGGCAATCAGCCGCTTGTGCATCCAGTCGTTGCGCAGTTGGGCCAGCACCTGGATTCTTCCCGGCTTGAGATAGGCCGGGCGATCGTAGACGGCCTTGATCTGGAGCGCGATATCGACGTTCTCGCTGTCGGAGCCGGTGGTGACGACGGCCGTTCGCGCGCGGCGGATGCCCGCAGCGAGCAGCACCTGAGGATTCTTGGCGTCGCCTTGGAGCACCGGGACTCCGCTGTTCTCGCAGGTCGCGGCGTTGGGCGAATCGCCCAGCAGATCGACGGCGACAACGCGATGATGCGCGGCGCGCAGGTTCTGCACGATCTGCATGCCTACGTCGCCGATGCCGCAGACGACGGTATGGTTGGTTTTGCGGCGCGCCATCGCGGTGCGGAGATTCTTTCTGACTCCGGTGAGGAACAGTTGCGCCGCGGAAACCAATGCGATGCCGGGCACCAGTACCTGCGCAACCACGAGCTGCCACGGATCCTGCACGGGCTGGAACAGGTCGTAGAGCCTGAGCAGCCCCATGGAACTGATGAGACAGCGAATGGCTTCAAGGAACGTGAAGGGCACAGCCGGATTCCATGCGTGGCCGGCCATGTAACCGCTGCCGGCCCTTGCATATCCCCAAAAGCCGAGCCCCACGGCGAGAATGGCGAAGGCAACGAGAATGACCCTTTCGAAGCGCTTACCCATAGTTCTCCTTGCAATCCACGGCGCGGTGTCAGCCCGGAAGGTTCAACGTCCGGTAGCGGAAGACGAAGCTCCAATCCATAGTCTCGGCAATCATAACGCTTGCGATCTTCTCGGCGGTCTGGCGCAGAGCCGCGAAACTCTCGTGCGGCGAAGCGAGCGCCTTGTCCAATTCGGCGGACTGGATCGCCTCAAGCTCGCGGGCCATGGCCAGCGACCGGTCCGCGGTGCGCGAGAATTCTCCGTGATTCGCGATGCCGTAAAACGCTGCGCCGAAGGCGGGCGGAACGGTGGCCAGCAGAAGCAGCCAGGGCGATTCCCCGAAGATCACGTGCCAGGCGCAGGCCAGCAGCGTTGCAATGAACAAAGCCGTGCCGATGAGATGGAGGTGATGGCTCAACTTGTGCATCGTCTCGTGGTTGCGCTCGTGATATTTCACCTGGCCATCGAGAATGTCCGCGATCAGCTTGGCGACGGAGGAGACATAGGCGTGGTTGACCTGGGCGTTTACCAGGCCGAGATCGCGCGCGATGTTGCGAAACATGCCATCGACCCAGGAGCGGTCGAAGCCGGATCGGAAGTGGGCCGGGGGGGGCGGCGCAGCCAGCGCGCAGCCCAGTGGAGCCAGGTAGCAGTATTGGCGCAATAGCTCGGCCAGCTGCCTCAAGTTGAGCCAGCGCTCGTGCCAGCGCTTCCGGCGGCCGTGCCAGGTAATGGCGAGAATGATCGCGATCAGTGAGAATTCGGTGAGCGCGGGAAACCGGCCCAGGTCGATTTGGTGCCTGCTGCAAACGTAATCCACCATCGGAACCAGGACAGCAAAGGCCGCCATCAGGCTTGTCGCCAGAGAACTCGAGCGAAGAGCGCCGGCATAGTAACCGGACAATCCGTCGGCCCAGGCATAGTGAGGGCAGAGGCGGTCGAGCAGGTAGTGGCGCGTATCATCGGGCAGCTCGGGAGAGCTTGCGACCGTCTTCTCCCATTCTTCCCGCGAGGACTTCTCGAAATTCGCGACGCGCCACGCGCCCCTGCGCAGGCGGCCGCGGGCGACAAGATCGCGAAAGATGCGAAAGATCCGGCCGGGATCGAAGCCCGGCTGTTTCTCGGCGAAGTAAGCGTGGCTGAAGTTGAAGTCCTTCTCCTGGCCGCCGCCCTGGGAAAAGCGCCCGTCGAAGATCGTTTTGAGATGATCCAGCGACTGAACCTGGCGCCCGCCCGATTCATCGGCGAGGAGAATGCACGGCTCCTTCGCTTCGGACGCATGGAGCCAGACCACGGGCACGTGCTGCGCCAGCGCCTCCTCCACGATCTGCGCGGTGCCGCCCCTGCCCGCGGCCGGTTCGCCATCCCAGATGGCAATCAGGAGATCGGATTGCTCCAGCACCATGCGCCCGACGCGTTCGTAAGCCGCGTCTTCTCCGGCGCGGGAGCCCTCCATCTGAAACACCGCCGAGGCCTTTGCAAGCAGCGAGTGGAATTCGTCGCGGGAAGCGGCGTCTTCGAAGTCGTGGCAGTACTCGGCGGCGAGGAACGGCAGCGGGCACTGCAAGTCCGCGCCCAGGGCGAGGCCGGCGTGGGCCACGATGCGGTCCGCGCCTTCGGCCAGCGGAGAGAGGATGCGCAGCAGCGGGGGTTGGGGCGAATACAGTTGATGATCGTGCGCGGAGGCGGCCAGATGCGCAACGGCCTTGAGAATCTGCTCGCATTGGCCCGGAAGGACGGCGGCGATCTGAGGCGGCAGCCGGTTGAGGCGATGGCCGGTCACACCAATTTGAACCACCTGGCGGGGCCGCGGCGGCGAGCTTGACTGGCGAGGGGCCATGGCGCGGTGAGAGACGGCGCTCCTTAAATCTGGGTTGAGCATATCACGGCGCGAGATCGCGGCAGGAGGCTCATGGGGGTTGATGTCGAGGCGCATGCCCGGCAGGAAGGAACCAGGGCAAAGCCCGTCGGCGGGAAGCTGGGTGTTCTGCCGAACGGCAGGCCGCGGCCTGGAACTCCTGCGCAAGCACGCATTCAAGAGCGGAACCAAATGACCGTTGCGGTGAGGCCGCTGACCAGGATGGGGAACCACACCTGCGCCGTCCATGGCACGGGAATCAGGAAGAGCAGGTCAGAGTTGAGGAACGAGGTAGGCCATCCAATCGTGAGACGAAGCCAGACGTAATAGAAGATGTCCCAGATGGCGAAGGTCCAAAGAAAGGCAACGAACCTTGCCTTGATGCTTTGCCCCGCAAGCCAGGCGATGCCGGCGAGCATGATTAGGGTTGCCGCTTCTCTGAAATACTCGATCCTTAACAGGGCCCCAGGGAGGGTAACGAGCGCTTTGACCGGCGGGCCGGGCCAAAGTCCGGTGGCGGCCCTGAGATAGACCACGACGGCTGCTTCCACAAACCCAAAAGCTATGGCGATGAGCGCGGCCGGCAAGAGCCGCTTCTTCTCCATGCGAATCTTCTGCTTTCTCGAGTTGAGAAAGGCGACAGCAGGAATGAGGATGAGGAGGTTCACCCACCAGGGCGTGGCCAACAGAACAAAGCCGGACATGGGCTAAGTCTATCCGGGCGCCGGCACATGTGGCTCAAAGAGGACGAGATATGACGTCACCGGTGATGGGTGTCGCTGAACTCGCCTGCAAAATCGCGCGCCGCAGCGGTTGTCCTTCTGAAAGAACCATTTGGGAATCCTCGGCATCCCCCCGCCTGCGGGAGGAACGAACCTTCGTCAGGCGGTCCTTGACGCGTGCTGCCGCGAATGATCGACTGGTTCAGGATCGTGGCCGAGCAAACCTATGAACTTGCCTCTGTTTACCCTCGATGATTACGAAACAATTTTTGCCGATCGTCATCTGTTGCATGGCGTGGTGGCGAAGTGGGCAAAGGCCAGGCCGGATGCTCCTGCGATTCTCAGCGCGGAGGGCGATCGCGCCGTCACCTGGAGCGATTTCGACCGCATCACCACGGCGTTGGCGGGGGAACTGCTACGCCTGGGCTTCGCCAAGGGCGATTTCCTGGTCACCCTGTTGCCGCTCTCCGTGGATCACGTATTGCTGGAATACAGTTGTTTCAAAATCGGAGTGATCGTCGCCCCGCTGGATCTGCGTTTGTCCTCCGCCGAGGTGATTCGATCCCTGCAAATTCTCCGGCCCCTCGGGCTTGTCGGTCTTGGCGTGAAAGCGCCTTTCGATTTTAGGGAACTGTGGCGCGCCGTGCGGGCGCAGTGCAATTGGATCCGGCATTCCATCGTGGTGGACTCCGAAGAAGAGATTCCCGGCACGCGATCCTTCGCGTCGATTGCGGAGCCGGCGTTGCGTACCGTGGCGGATGCAATCCCCGGGACGGAACCAGACTCTGCCGCACTGGCCGAGATCGCCTCCACCGTGACCGAGAACGATGGCGCGCTGGTGATCTTTACCACCGGCTCAACCGGTTCGCCCAAGCCCGCCCTGCTTTCGCACCGCAACATCGCGGTACAGAATATGTGCCTGTGCGGCGCCTTTTTTGGCGGAGACCGCGGCTCCCGCACTCTGGTCAATCTGCCCCCATCTCACGTAGGCGGTCAGACGGAGGCCATGATGAGCACCTTCTTCGGCGGAGGCACGGCGGTCCTCCTGGAGGTCTTCGACGCCGGCCGTTCGTTGCGCGCCATCACCCGGCATGGCGTTGAGATCCTGGGCCAGATTCCGGCCATGTTTCAACTCGAGTGGATGCTGAAAGATTACGAACGCCACGACCTTTCCAGCCTGAGGTTTGCCGCCTACGGCGGACATGCGGTTTCACGGCCATTCATGGACCAGCTTGCCGCCATGGCGCCTGCGATCGGCACCGGACTGGGGCTCACCGAAGCTGCCGGCTTCTGCACCTATACGCAGGCGAGTACGAGCGGCCGGGAGACGCTTCTCGCCGGGCTTGGCCAGGACATGCCGATCTATCCGTGCTCCATTCGCGGACCCATGCGCGCCGACGGCAACGCCGGCGAGGAACTGCCGTCCGGCGAGACAGGCCATGTGTGCTTTCGCGGGCCACAGACCTTTCTTGGCTACGTCAACGATCCTGCCGCGACAGCCAAGACCATTTCGCGCGACGGCTTTTTATATACCGGCGATCTTGGCCGCAAAGACGCCGCGGGCCTGCATCTGACCGGCCGGGAAAAGTGGGTGATCAAGTCGTTTGGCTACCAGATATTTCCCGGCGACGTGGAATCGCACATCTGTACACTTTCAGCCAAAGTAGCCAACTGCGTCGTGGTGGGCGTGGCGCACGCCGTCGTATCCGAAGCGGTTGTGGCAGTGGTGGAGAAGCGGCCCGGAGTCGAACTGAACCGGCGGGAACTGGATCGGCACGCGCGTTCCTTGCCGTCCTACATGCGGCCTCGCCATTGGATCGTTCTGGAACCCGGCCACATGCCGCTGAACCGCGTGGTCAAGCCGGACTACGGACGCGCCCAGGAAATGGCCCGGCAGGAGATCGCAGAGTTGCGCGCCCGCGGCGAGTGGGACATAGGTCACAGATAAAGTCCCAGACGAACCGCGCCGGATGGATCGCCCAGGCTCGGTTCACGGGAAGGGCTGCTATCGACACTTGAGAATCGCTGCCGGTTTGCAGGTCGTCCGAACGGGGCGCAAACGATCTCACCGAGTTACCGGCCTCGCCTCCTGTGCAGGAAGGCGTACTTGTTGCGGCGGAATGATGGAGCGCGATCGACCGGGGCCGAAGATTACTTCGCCGCAAACAACAAATTCGGCAGACTCCCAGGCCGAGTTTCGATATAATCCCCAATCAACAGGGCTTGCCCTCCTCATCGAATCGGCCCCGTCGCGCCGGAGGTCTGCATGAAAGCTCGGGTTTCATGGGCGGTTTTGCTGCCATGCCTCGGCTGTGCCTACAGCGCGGCGGTGGCGCAAAAGACTCCAGCCCAGCGGACCATAGCAGTAGTGGTCGCGGATGCGCACACTCAGCCAACCCAGCCCGTTCCGACCGTGCGCGTCTCGCTGAACTATCTCGACAACGCTGTGCTGGTGACGGAGGTGCGCGCTGTTACCAACCCCAGAGGCCAGACGTGGCTGGATGTGTCAGAGGATGTGGCCCAACGCGGTGGCCTGCGCATTGAGATCGCCGGCGCCAGCAATCTGGTGATCTTTCAGCCGGCCGACGGCCAGTTGGCCACGCTGCCCGGAACGATCAATGTGAGGATGCTGCCCAAGGGGTCCACCGCGCTGCTGGGGCCGGCGCAGATTGAGGCCATGCTCCACCGGACGCTGGTGCAGGTGAGCAGCCTGCAGAAGCAAGTGACCGCGTTGAAGCAGACCGCGGCAGCGCAAAACCAGAAGCCGGACCTGGGCGCCGCGCTGGCCGAATGGGCTCAGGCCAACGGCTTCTCCGACGATCGGGTTAAGCAGCAGGTGGAGCAATGGGCGCAAGGAATCCAGCGGCAATCCGCGCAGGCCACCACCGCCGAGCAGAAGGCCCTGGCGGAACTCGCACTCAACCACTTCGCCAACGCAGCTCAACTGTTCAATGAGGCCGGCGACGCGGATCGCCAACAAATCGATTCGGTAGAGTCGCAGGAGAAGGCTCTGCAGGCGCAGGTACAGGCCCTGCAGGCGGCGCAGCAGGCTCTCATGGAGAAGCTGCGAACCCCGTTGCGCCAGCTTCTCGACCACAGCGAACAGGCCGCCGGCGCTTATCGGCTCAACCTGCAGTATCACCAGGCCACGCTGACGCTGGAGAACGCCGAGGCCGCCGCGGACGCGGAAAATAAAAAACATCCGGAAGACAAAGGCTTTCACGAGCTCTGGCTGCAGGCGGTCTGGGACACTGCGGACGCGCGCTGGCGGGAGGGCGAGGTGACTGCAGCCGGCGAGAGCCTCGCATTGCTGGCTCAATCCGCCAGCGATTTCCAGTCGCTGGCGCGCGAATACGCGGTGCTGGGAGATCGCCAGGAGGCAGCGGCGGCACACGACGGCCTCGGGGTTGCGCTCGAGGAGGAGGGAGAGCGTGTTAGCGGAGACAAGGCCGCCGGCCTGCTCGATGAGGCGGTGCAGGCGTATCGCAGCGCGCTCGAGGTCTACACGCAGGCCGATCTGCCCCGGTACTGGGCCGCGACGCAAAACAATCTGGGGATTGCGCTCATGCATGAGGCAGACCGGGCCAGCGGAGACAAGGCTGCCGGCCTGCTCGATGAGGCGGTGCGGGCGTTTCGCAGCGCGCTCGAGGTGTGCACCAAAGCCGATCTGCCCCAGGACTGGGCCGGGACGCAGAACAATCTGGGGATTGCGCTCATGCACGAGGGAGAGGGAGCCAGCGGAGACAAGGCCGCCGGCCTGCTCGATGAGGCGGTGCGGGCATACCGCAGCGCGCTCGAGGTCTACACCAAAGCCAATCAGCCGCAGGAATGGGCCAGTGCGCAGAACAATCTGGGGATTGCGCTCATGGATGCAGAAGAGTGGGCCGGCGCAGACAAGGCCGCTGGGTTGCTCGATCAGGCGGTGCAGGCGTATCGCAGCGCGCTGGAGGTACGCACGAAAGCCGATCTGCCCCAGGACTGGGCCGCGACGCAAAATAATCTCGGGCTTGCGCTCGAGGAGGAGGGAGAGCTCGCCAGCGGAGACAGGGCCGTTGCCTTATTCGATCAGGCGGACCAGGCGTATCGCAGTGCGCTGGAGGTCTACACCAAAGCCGATCTGCCCGAGAAATGGGCCGGAACGCAAATGAATCGGATGGAACTTAACCTCTGGGCCGGTCACTTTACAGTCTGCCTTCAGCAGGCCGCGGTGCTGGAGGACAACTCGTTGCCCCCACCGGGACTCGCTATCCGGGATGCGATGAAGCTTGCCTGCCAATGGGGTACCGGAGACAGGGGCGCAGCCGCCGCGACCGAGACGGCCCTTGCCTCGAAGCCTCCTGTATTCCAGACGGACTTTTGGGACTTCACCGGCACGATCCACTTCCTCTCGCATTCGCCCGCCTTCGAAAAGGGCCGCGCTTCCTGGATCGCGCTCTTTACCAGCCTGCAGAATGGTGACTCCGCCGGCATGACCGCAGCCCTGCACCAGATTGAGCCGCTTTTGCAACAATAGCTTTTATGTCCATGACGAAATACGACGTATTCCTAAGCTACTCGCGCGCGGACACGGAACTCGTAGCGCCGCTGCGCGACGAGTTGCGCCGCATGGGCTATCGCGTCTTCTTCGACGTGCAGTCGATCGATCCCGGCGAGCAGTGGAAGCGCCGGCTCGAACGCTCGATTGGCGCCTCACGCACGATAGTGCTGTGCTGGTCGCAAAACACGCGCGGCTCCGAATACATCACCTTCGAGTATTCGCGCGCCGAGGCGCTGCGCAGGCCGGTGCTTCCCTGGCTGCTGGATAAGACGCCGCTGCCTGCGATGCTTGAGGTTCAGGGCATCACTGCCACCGACGCCGCGCAAGCAGCCGCGCAGCTCCAGCGCGCGTTGGGTTGGACGCTTGCGCGTAGGCGCAGGCTTTGGACCGCGCTGGGCGTGCTGGCGGCTTGCCTGGCCGGCATCGCGCTTTGGTATGCCCTTCGCCCTCCTCCGCCGTGGCAATTCAGCGCAGAGGTCACCGACCGTGTCACTGGAGTGCCTGTCTCCGGCGTGGAGGTGGATGTGCAGACAGGCCAGGGCAAGATAAACCGCGCCTTCACCGGCAGCGACGGCGCCTGCACCATCCAACTCCCGCAGCCGGAACCGGCAACCGTTCACATCTTCCTGCGTAAAGACGGATACGAACGGGATGAGGCGGTGGCGCCGGCCAACAAGATATTCAAGACCGATATGGCGAAGCTGCCTTAAGGCAGGGGTAGAAAGAACAGGTCAGCCAACCAGACCATGGATTTTCAAGGGGCACGACTGGATTCGTATCGTTAATTAAGACATTTATTTTCATTCGTGTAACGAAATGCTTACCGGAAATACCCCCAATAATACCCCCAGAAGGTTTGCGCTAGGGGCTAATAGGTATGCCCGGATGTCCCTTCTCTTTGGCCCGGCGTCTCTCTGTGGCTGGTCCCCTTCCGCAGATTGGTGTTGTGCATCGCCAAAACTCCATCCGGCCCAATCCTACTGTGTTTTCTATGATATAGCCCAGCCATGGCGCGCGTGCTAATACTCGTGTTTGGATTGCTTGTTCGTGAGTTTTCGGCAAGGCTGTGTAGTTGTGGAGCGGGGATTAACTTTTAGGCGCGCTGGGGTGACGCGATCAAACGTATCCAGTTTATAACACAGTAGTGCTAGCGCCTCTGCAGATACGCGGTGCACTACGTGTCTGACGCAGTAAGATCGGTTTACGATATCTGACAGAAACCGCCGTGGATCATAACAGCCTAACCTTGTGGTGTGCCTATCCAGACGATCTTCTCTCTGAAAAGATTGCGCAATCGTGCGAAGCATGTTTGTCAGAGGACGAAAGAACTCGAATGCGAGCATTCCGTTTCCGCCAAGACCGCCGGGTATTTCTGGCGTTGCACGCACTATTACGGAATGCGTTGAGCCACTCGTATCCGCTCGCCCCGGAGGAATGGCGTTTTAGCACGAATGCATATGGCAAGCCCCAGATCCCATCAGAATTCGGCCTTCGGTTTAATCTCTCCCGCTCTCCAAAACTCGTGATCTGCCTGGTTTCTCGTGGGATCGAGGTAGGTGTCGACCTCGAGCCACAAGAACGCGCAGGCAAAATTGTAGAGATCGCGCCCCGGGTCTTGTCGCCATCTGAACTCATACAATTCGAACTACTCACGGCTCAGGAGAAGCTGAACCGCGCCCTGTCGCTGTGGACGCTAAAGGAAGCCTTCACGAAAGCCTGCGGGATGGGTCTTTCGTTGCCCTTGACAAGACTCTCGTTCCTATTCGAAGGCGATGAAGCTCGTTTGGAAGTGGATCCGGATTTGGGCATTAATTCGGGACGCTGGCAGTTCTCCCTGTTCGAGCACCTCGGTCACCGCATTGCAGTCGTAACAGAGCGAATGGCAGATGCCTTTCTCCAACTCTGCGAGGTGAGGCCAGTGCTTGCAGAGCCTCGGTCGTTAGTTTCCGCTATAACGCGATGGTTTTAGGCCGCAATTGCAAAACGATTGATTTGAGCTCTTCCGCAACGTCCCGAACAAAAGGCTCGATGAGCATACTCATATGATCGCAGCGTACTTGGTGAATTTGCGCCCCACCGCCGGCGAGCGCTTCCCAGCCAAGAGTTGGGTCGTCAAGCTCACTGAGACTTGAAACCCCCTGATACCCGCGGTCGATTGCGCGAATCACGGTGATTGTGCCGGGATATGGCCTGAAGGCATAGCGGCTCAATGCACGAGCGTGCATCTCTTCCATCAGAGCATACCGGAGGTTTGCGGAGAGCTTCCGCCCCAGCATGTGATAGACAGAGCAAACCGCCAGGTCAACTGATCGAATCAACTTCTGTCGCCAAACCAGGCCTTTGGCGTGGGCCTTGCGAGACAAATAGTGCATACCTTGGTTTCGAAGATTCGCGACAAGGCTTGAGATCTGAGCCGAGCGTCCGACATGCTCTTTGCTTCCCGGAACAACTGCATCCAGCATAACAATGATTCCCGGCTCCGTACCTTGCACGATAAGCTGGTGCGCCATCTCAAACGCGACAATGCCTCCGTAGGAATGGCCTCCTAAAAGGTACGGGCCCTGGGGATAGAACGACCGAATCTCGCTGACGTAGGTGGCCGCCAGCGCTTCAATGGTTATCTCTGTGATCTCCTCCTGATTTGCAAGCGCCGACTGGATCGCATAGAGCGGTTGGTCAGGTCCCAACGCCTTCGCAAGGGGCTCGTAAAACGGCACCTCGCCGCCAATTGCATGAACAAGGAACAAGGGAATCTGAGAGCCGTTCGGTTGAATCGGCACGATGCAGGACCACTTCTTCTCCACCACGGCGGCCGGTTGCAGCGATTTACGAATCACTTCCGCCAGCAGACGTACTGTGCGGGCTTCGAAGAGCGTGGCAAGTTCGAGGTTAACTCTGTAGTTGCTCTTGATCTTTGCGAAGAGGCGGACGCCAACAAGAGAGTGGCCGCCAAGAAGAAAGAAGTCATCGTCAGGGTGTACGTCTTCAACGCCGAGCAGTTCCCGCCACCATGTAGCAAGCGTTGCTTCGATGTCTTCCGCGGCCGGAGCAGAGGAAGGAGCAGAGGGAGTCACTGCGCGCCGCAACGGGGCCGGAGTGCTGTCATCAAGTTCGTTGAGAGGCTGCGAGACGGCGATAATCGAGGCGGGCGTTGCAGCGAGGAGGATTCGGGTCAAAGTCCTCGCGCCGGCGGTCGGGGAAATACCGGAACCAGAGGCGCTTTTGATCGTTTGTCTCACGGCCGGAGGAATGGACTCGCGAGTTGCAAGCACACCTTCAACGGCCTTTGAGCGATCGGTGATACGCCGCATGGTGAATTCCTCTATCTCCGCCAGGACTTGATTCTTTTCATCGAAGAGCGTGATATCGAAACGTTCCACCTCGCCGTGAGCTTCATTCTCTTGCCGAGCTCGGATATGGCTGAAGATCCGTGCCGGGATCGGGCGGTAGAGGCACAGCTTCTTATAGGAAAACGGAAGGTAAATGTCGTCGGTTTGCTCGTAGCCCTCGGTCACGTAGAGCGAGCATCCGGTCGCCATATCGAGGAGTGCAGGATGCAGGCGCAGCGAGGTCACCTCTTTGGAGAATTCATCAGCGAGGACCAGTTCCGCCAGTCCCTCACGGTTGCCGATATGCAGGCGTCTTAGTGAGTGCCAGCGAGACCCAAACTCAAATCTGCTTTCCTGACGTGTGCGGTTCTGCTCGTCGAACACGATTTCGCGTCTTTTGCAGCGCGCGGCGATCGCCTCTCGATCGACTGCGGACGTAGGGTGCGAGCGGCAGGGCAAGATGATTCCTGTGGCGTGCTCGACCCAGTCGTCAGCGTGCGAATAGACTCCGAACCGGAATGCCCCCGGTGTGGTCTCAACATCGTGTTCAACACGAAGTAGAACGCGAATCTCTCGGCTCTCGTCGGCGGAAAACAACAGCGGTGCCAGAAAAGCGACACTTTCAAACTCGACAGCGCCATTTGGAGAACGTCCCGAGAAGGCGGCAGCAGCCATTTCGAGATATCCGGTCCCGGGCATGATTGCCTTGCTGTTCTTGAATCTGTGTTCAGCAAGAACCCAATTCCGCCGTTGTGAGAACTGGCCGGAATATACTCTTGCGTCTGGCCCATCAAGCACGCGCTCGTCCAGCCATGGGTGTGGCGACCCGCTGCGCGCTGCCATGCCGATCTCGCGCCATGCGCCCCAGTTGACAGCTATGACCGGCTCCCCGCGACAGGCGGCGAATGCGTCGAGGAAGGAGTTGGCGGCAGCATAGTCCACCTGCCCGCCGGGAGGACGGATGGAACTGATGGACGAAAAAAGAACAAAACAGCTGAGTGGTTCGCCGCGCAGAACCTCCTCGAGCACTTGAATGCCTCGGACTTTCGGATTGAGGACGTCTAACGCGCCACTTGCAGTCTTGAGCATGAATGGACCTTCATCGAGCACGCCCGCAGCGTGGAAAACGCCGTCGATCTTGCCAAATTGCGCGCGCACCTGAGTTACGACGGACCGCATCTGGTCGCGATCTGTCACATCAGCCCGTAAGACGAGCAGCCCGCCGGCAAGCGAGCGGATCTCGATTAGCTTGCGGATCCTTTCCTTTTCCTCCTCTGAACGCGTGGCATCGCGCAGGACGGAATCCCACTCGGTGGCCGGTGGCAGGCCAGTACGACCGACCAGCGCCAGGTGTGCTTGAAACTCGCGTGCCAGCTGCGCTGCGACCGTAAGCCCGAGCGCTCCAAGTCCACCTGTGATGAGGTAAACGCCTCCGCGCTGGAGGCGGTGGCGCTCGACAGCAGCCTGGAGTTGATAGGGAACCAAAGTCTCGATGAACCGTTTCCCGCGACGATAAGCGACTGTCGCAATTTCACCGACCGCCGACTCAGCAAGTAGAAGCGCCGCGCATTCCTCTGCTGTGCTGGTACCGACATCGAGGTCGACGGTCTTGCAGACAAACCCTGAGATCTCCTTGGGAACTACGCGCGACGGACCATGAAGTACAGCGCGGGCTGGATCGTGAATCGGCTCATCGGCCACTTTTTCCAGTCGGTTGGAAACGAAAAGGCCGGAAATATCCGCCAAATCCTGAGCCGCCAGTGATTGAGCGAGGTAAAGGGGACTAAAAAAGCAGCGATCAAGTGTTTCTTCGAGGGGCGGCTCGGGGTGCTCTTCTGCAACGGACCACAGGTGGAGGAATCGCTTCGGTGGCGTTCCGGTCCTGATGAGATCGGCAACGAGCGCGTCGTAGTCGGTTCGGACGGCGCAGCGCATCACGTAGCGGTCCTTTTTGAGCTGCTTGTAACCTTTGCCGCGGCCAACGAGAATCACTTTCTGCTTAGCGGTTCTTAGCTGCACGACGATTTGATCTGCAATGCCGAGTTCGTCTCGGAACACCAGCCACGGGCCGGGTGCAGAGGGAACTGCGTCGGGTAGCGGTACGGCCTTCCAATCACGACGGTAAAACAAGATGCCGTCGTTCGCTTCCTCCCGTGGCGCAGCAGTGAGCGTAGCTTCGGATCTAGATTGCGCACGGTCTGGTTCGATCCAATGTTTCTGCCGCTCAAAGGGATATGTGGGCAGGGGCACCCGTCGCACTGAGCCTGGTTCATGGAGCCTGGACCAGTCGATCTCCTTGCCTGCAACCCACAACTGGCTAAGAGTTTGCAAGGCGCAGCGAAGCTCAGAGGTTGATTCGCGCGGATGCGGCAGGGACTGAAAGGCCTTGGCGGATAATCTGCCATTCTGCCTTGCCAGCGATGTCAAAGCGTTGCCCGGGCCTACCTCGAGCAGGATTTGGCCCGGGGTGCGATAGAGCTCCGCAAGATTATCCGAGAAGCGAACCGTTTGCCGAATATGCCGAGCCCAGTAGGCAGGATCAGTGGCCTCTTCGGCTCGAATCCAAGTTCCAGTGACGTTGGAAAGGTATGGGATGCGGGGCGGCGAAAGATTGACGGAGCGAAGGCGTTCCTCAAAGGCGCCAAGAGCGGGATCCATCATCTTCGAGTGGAACGCGTGCGAGGTGTGGAGCTGGCGGCACGCGATGGATTGCCGCGCAAGCCGCTCCTCCAGGGCCATGATCGCGGGAGTGGGGCCCGAGATCACGCACATGCGCGGATTGTGGATCGCAGCAACCGACAGCTCTGTATCGAGTGCCAGTTCGTCCGGGGCCACAGGAACGGCAAGCATGGAACCGGAGGGAAGGTCGAAAATAAGGCGTCCGCGAAAGGCGACAATGGCCAGTGCATCTTCAAGTGAGAAGACGCCTGCCAGGCAGCCGGCGACGTATTCGCCGATGCTGTGACCGACCATTGCCACCGGCTGGATGCCAAGAGACATCCACCAGCAGGCCAGCGCATACTCGATCGAGAAGAGGGCTGGCTGCGTGAGCCACGTTTCATTCAGCTTTGCTGTTGCGGCGTCCTTTTCGCTTTCAGACGGATGAAGCGCATGCACAAGGTCAATTCCAAGATGGGGCTTAAGTCCGTCTGAACATTGATTCAGCGCTTGGCGGAAAACAGGTGAGTACGCGTAGAGCTCTCGCCCCATGTTTGGGTACTGCGAGCCTTGTCCGGAAAACATGAAGGCTACGCCAGGTGAGGCAGCTGCAGCTACACCCGATACTGTCGGTCTTGCACCACTCGCGGCGAGCGCTGCAATCGCCTGTTGCGAGTGTTCGACTATCAGCGCACGACGGTGCGCGAGTTCATGCCGTCCAAGTTGGCAAGTAAACGCAGCATCGGCAACATCCAGCGAAGGATCTCGTTCGAATTGAGCAACGAGGTTAGCCAGAGCTCGATTGGCGGCTGCCTCGGTTTTCGCCGAAACCGTGAGCAGCTGCCAGGGCTTTGGTTTTCGCGTGAGCGACGGGCCTGGCGCCTCTTCAAGGACCAGATGGGCGTTCGTTCCCCCAATACCGAGTGAAGTTACGCCCGCACGACGAGGCGTTCCGCCCGCAGGCCAGGCCTTGAGCTTGTCACTGATGAAGAACGGGCTGTCCTGTAACTCAATGTGAGGATTAAGGTTCTTGAAGTGTAAGCTGGGAGGCAGCTGGGCGTGCTCAAGCGCAAGGACGGTCTTTATAAGGCCCGCAATCCCTGCTGCAGCGTCGAGGTGCCCGACGTTCGTTTTCAATGATCCGATTCCGCAGTAGCCACAACGCGAACTTGATCTGCGAAACGCCTGCGTAAGGGCACGAACTTCGATAGGATCCCCGACCAGGGTCCCTGTCCCGTGGGTTTCCACATAGGAGATGTCGTCAGCGCTGACGCCTGCGAAGTCCAGAGCCTCCGCAATGACTTCAGCCTGACCCTCTACGCTGGGCGCGAGATAGCCGATCTTACGTGCACCGTCATTGTTGATCGCTGAACCGAGAATCACGGCATGGATAAAATCGCCATCTGAGACTGCCTCATCGAGCCTGCGCAGGACCACGATGCCTAATCCGCTGCCGAAGACTGTGCCGCTCGATGCTGCATCAAAGGTGCGACAGTGGCCGTCGCGTGACAGGATTTCGCCGTCGCGGTAAACATATCCGAGACCGTGGGGAATTTCGATCGTTACTCCACCCGCCAACGCCATATCGCACTCGAAGTTGAGGAGGCTTTGGCATGCAAGATGGACTGCAACGAGCGAAGTTGAGCATGCGGTCTGGACGTTCACGCTCGGGCCGCGCAGGTCAAACTGGTACGACACGCGTGTGGCCAGAACATCTTTGTCGTTGCCGGTTTGTTTGAGCTGAAACATACTTGATGTTTCAACCAGCCGGCGATTGGCGAGCAGGTTGTGGATCAGATATGCATTCAACCCTGATCCGGCGAAGACTCCGACTGAACCGGCGAAGCGATTCGGCGGATGGCCGGCGTCTTCAAGCGCCTCCCATGCACATTCGAGGAAGTGACGGTGCTGGGGATCCATGATAGAGGCGTCGCGGGGGCTGAAACCGAAGAAGCCTGCATCAAAGAGCTCAACGTCATCGAGAATCGACGCCCTCTTTAGATAGTCCGGGTTGGCAAGTTCCTCCGGAGTGACGCCGGCAGCCAGAAGTTCGGCGTCGGAGCGGTCGCGAATGGATTCCACGCCGTCGCGAAGGTTTTGCCACAGCTCCGCGACGGAGCGGGCGCCCGGAAAGCGTCCAGCCATGCCAACAATCGCAATTGGAGAGGACTTCATCGAGTTCTCCTAAAATTGCCTGACCTTCCTTCGGCGCTGAGCGCGGTCAGAGTAGGTGACGCGCGGCTTGGTTCCAGCAAGATGCGCGGCAAGGGTCTTGACCGTGGTGAACTGAAACAAGTCCACCAGCGCGACTTCGCGGCCGAGCGCTTGCTCGAGCTTCGCGTTCACCTCAGCAACCGTGAGAGAGTGAGCGCCCAGGTCGAAAAAGTTGGCATCGACTCCGACCGAGGGGATTCCCAGAGCCTCTTGCCAAACGCCGGCGACGATCTTCTCCATCTCACTGGAAGGCAGTTGCGAGGATGTTAGCTCGGCTTCGCTCCCGGATGGACTCGGAGGCGGCAAATTGAGCAAGGCCTTACGATCGATCTTGCCGTTCGCGGTGAGAGGCAAAGACGGCAGAAAAACGAAATTTGACGGAATCATGTAGTCCGGCAGGCGCGATGCAAGCCTATCGCGCAGATCAACGCCTGCAAGGCCATCCCGGCCTGCGCTGACCAGGTAGGCCACTAAGCGCGTGTCGCCCGGCCTCTCTTCACGCAGCACAACAACAGCCTGACGGATGCCGGGACATTCTTCGAGAGCGGTCTCGATTTCACCGGGCTCGATACGATGGCCGCGCAGCTTGATTTGGAAATCGGCACGGCCCAGGAACTCCAGGCTCCCGTCAGGCAAGCATCGAGCCAAGTCGCCGGTACGATAGATCGGCCGTGGCGAGAGCGAAGGAACCCGCACAAAGCGCTCAGTAGTGAGATCAGGACGGTTCCAATAGCCACGGGCCACGCCGTCTCCGGCAATGAATAATTCTCCGATATCACCCTGAGGAACAGGGTTCATCTGTACGTCCAGCAGGTGCACTTGAGTGCCTGCAATGGGCCAGCCGATGGGTACCGTCCCGCTCACCTCCTTGATGCGGCAGGTCGTGGACCAAATGGTGGTTTCGGTCGGCCCGTACATGTTGTAAATCTTTCCTTTGACTACCTGGCGCACCTGCTGAATGAGGGAAACAGGCACGGCCTCGCCGCCGAGCAGCAACTGTCTGAGTGAGCCGAGCGCCGCAAAGGACCGTGCGTCGAGCGCAAGCATCCGCGCCAGCGACGGAGTCATTTGCAGATGGGTCACGAAGTGGCGCTCCATTTCGTCGACAATCGCGGCTGTATCTTCATTTGCGTGGACCACCACGGTGAATCCCCGGCAGAGTGTCCAGAGGAGTTCCAGGACGGAGATGTCGAAGGAAATGCTCGTAACGGCAAGCCATGTGCCCGGCTCACAACCGATAGCCTGATCCATTCCGCCAAAAAAGCTGACGACATTCCGGTTTTCGACCATGACACCCTTCGGCTTTCCTGTAGAACCGGAGGTATAGATCACGTAGGCGAGACTTGAGCCAGTGGCAGAGGATACGATGGCACCTGGTGTACAGTCTGTCGCCGATGCTGCCTCGGCATCAACAATCTTGATTCGTCGCTGATCGAGTGAAAGTCGTTCCAGTGTTTTTCGAGTGCTCAGCAGAATTCTCATCGCCGAGTCCTCGATGATCCAGTCGAGGCGCTCCGCGGGATAACCTGGATCAAGTGGAACGTAGGCCGCTCCGGCCTTGAGAATTGCGAGCAGGCTGATGACGAGAATCTCGGATCGCTCCATGGCAACGCCGACGAGTGTGTCGGGCACGACGCCAAGGGCCTGAAGATTGGACGCGAGAACAGAGGAGCGCCTCTCGAGTTCTTCATAGCTCAATTGGCGTTCACCTGCAATCACGGCTACCAGGTCGGGGGTGCGTGCGACCTGCTGGGAGAAAAGATCGGCGACCGTGTTGCCGTCTCGCGCCACCTCCCGCGACCGTTCAAGGGACGCAGCGACTGACATGGAAGTTCTCCAGGAAAAGCTCCTCGATGCCTGTTCCGAGAAACGTTTCGATCGCTTCCTCGGGCGTGTTTACGATGGGCTGTCCTTTCACATTGAAGCTCGTATTCAGGACGACCTGCTTTCCCGTGACTTCGCCGACGGCGCGGAGAAGAGCGTGAAAGTCGGGATTGTCGCGTTCAGACACAGTTTGAAGACGGGCCGAGCCGTTGACATGAGTGATGGCTGGAAGTTGCGTTCGAACCTCTGGGCGGACAGAAACAATGCTGATCATGTACGGCATTTCGGTCCCTGGAGCCACTTCGAACCAGCGATGAACTTCCTCGACGGTGCAAGCGGGCGCGAATGGGCGGAAGGCTTCACGCTTTTTCACCATTGCGTTGATGCGATCACGCATCTCTGCGCGACCAGGATCGGCAAGAATGCTTCGATTTCCAAGCGCACGCGGGCCGAACTCCATGCGGCCCCGGGACCATGCAATTACGCGTCCATCAGCGATGAGGCGCGCAGCACGCGCGCAAGTCTCCTCCACTGTGTCGAAATGTTTCAACTGGATCTTCCCGTCGAAGCGATGAAGAGCCTTTTCCACGTCGGAACTGCAAAACTGGGGCCCGAAGAGAGGGGCCGGAAATCGGCTGATTGGAATCTTCTGGGCGAGCGAATTTCGATATAGGGCGGCTCCGAGCGCAGAGCCATCGTCGCCTGCCACTGGCTGTACATAGACTTCGTCGAAAAGACCCGAATGCATCAGCTTCCCGTTGGCTGTGCAATTCAACGCAACGCCGCCCGCTAGCGCTAGACGCCGGAGCCCTGTCTTCATTCCGAAGTGCCCGCAAATGTGCATGATCACGTGCTCCAGACACTCCTGCAATGCGGCCGCTACATCCTCATGGATGGAACTGACTGATTCTTCATCCGGCCGCCTGCGTGGGATCAGGTGCTGGTCAAGCCAAGCGCGGGTTGCAAGATAGCCTTCACGCTCCTCGCGCGTTCGATTCAATCTGAGAATCGGGATTCGAATCGTCCCATTCGGGCAAAGCTCGACGGCTTGTTCGAAAAACGGCCTGAAGTGGGAAGGGTCACCGTAGGGAGCCAGTCCCATGATTTTGTATTCATCGGAGTTGAAGTCAAAACCCAGTTGCAGCGTCACAAGAGAATAGAGGATGCCGATGGAGTCATTCGCGCTCAGTGAGTAGATACCGTCGAGTTTTCCGTCGTGGAAATCGTGGACACTGAGACACTCAACTTCACCCATCGCGTCGTTCACAATGACAAGGCATTCATCCCAACCAGATGTGAATGCCGCGCTGGCTGCATGCGCCAGATGATGCCTAACGCAATGGACCTTCTGTTCTGGAAACCCCGGCAGATCGCGGCGCACCTGGGCGAGAAGCGCTTCTTTTGAAAAAACTTCCCTGAACAGCGCGGCCGAAACCTTATCTTGGGAGTAAACGGTGCGATAAGGCTCGTAGTCGAATCCATGGGCCAGTTCGTCAACTTCCTCGAGAGACATTCCAGCTTCCGCCAGACAGAAACGGACGGCATCGATGGGAAACTCTCCGGAGTGTTTTTTTCTGTTGAATCGCTCTTGCTCGGCAGCGGCAACCAATTGGCCGTCGATGACTAGCGCAGCGGCCGCATCCATTCCTTGGGCTATGCGGTATTCGCGTTCCTCGAGGCCCGGCCACGTTGCCCGCTTGAAGGGAACTGAGTTCTCCAACCCGCTGATTCCAATGATCTTCATAGCCTTCCACTCGAAGCGAAATCGTGAAGCGGCTCGTCAGCCTGTGGGGATCCGTGGGAAAGTTTTGGCTTTGACTTTCAGCAATTCTAGCTCAATTTGTGGCGAATAGTCAGAGGCCTAAAGTGCACATCTGATAAACCAAAGTACAAGCGAAAAGGGTTACTCGATGGAGCCGCGTCCAAGGCTCACCGTTAGCACCAATCGACACCCCCTAAGGCCCCAAGTCTGCTCGCCCCGAGTGGATCTGCGGCATTCAATGGACGTCGTTCTGCCCTAAGTAATAAATACAAAACGCTTAAGCTAGACAACACCAAAGTAATCTAAAGGTAACACTAAATGGTTACCTAAGTGCCGACAGCGTTGCTAAACTCTGATTGACGTCTTCCGAAAAGGAAGTGAGGGCCCGTGAGTACTTGATTCTCCAAGTACTCGCAGAGGTGAAGCCGTGCACGGAGTTCTGGTCCCCGCCCCACCGGATCTCGATTCTGCAAGCTACATTGGGTCGTCCTGCAACAGAGGCTTGCGATCGAAGCGCCGCCGTGCTCGCGGCTGTATTCAAATGTGTCGCCTCAACTACTGGTGCACGGTTCTACTCATCGTCTCGTCCTGCTGGATCCTCTTCGCCCTGTCAGGCTGCGGCGGCATTTTTGTGGTGAACGGAGCAGGTACGGGAGCCCTCACTGCATCTCCCAACACAGTCACCTTTGGGGCTGTGTCCCTCGGCCAAACGGCGAGCACTCCACTCGCTCTATTAAATGGGAGTTCGGCGCCGGTCCAGATTACTCAACTCAGCCTAACTGGGCAGTCCTTCTCCCTTGTTAGTCCGAGCGACCTCCCTGTCACCATAGCCGCTGGTGGAACCTATAGTTTGAATGTGCAATTCAATCCGGCCGCTGCGGGGATGGCAACGGGTCAGCTAACGATCGCCAGCAACGCCTCCAGCAGCGGAGCAATGGTGATCGGCCTCAGAGGTACGGGCGCGACCGCCGGCGGAGCAATCTTGAGCTCGTTGAGCTGCACCAGCAGTGCCCTAATAGGGTCAGCCGCGGATGCCTGCACGCTGACCCTGAGCGCGGCGGCGGGTAGCGGCGGCCTGACGGTCAGTCTGGCGAGTAATAATAGCGCGATCACGGTGCCGTCCACGGTGACGGTACCCGTCGGCAAAATCAGCGCCGGGTTCACGGCTACGGCATCTTCGGTCAGCACCGCGCAGACGGTGACGCTAACGGCCACTGCGGGCGGCGTGTCTGAGACTTTCGCCCTGCAGCTGGGCGCGGCAGTGCCCACGCTTAGCGTCAACTCGACCAGTGTGGCCTTCGGCAGTGTGGTGGTGAACACGGTGGCTGCGCCGCAGCCCGTGATCCTGACGTCGACCGGTACTGTGCCGGTAACGATCAACGGGGCAGCCCTAACGGGTACTGGCTTTACGGTGTCAGGAATCACCTTTCCGGCGACGTTGAATCCGGGCCAGGCGGCGACGCTAGATGTAGAGTTTGAGCCAACCGCCGCAGGCGCGGTGACGGGTCAGTTGACCATCACCAGCAACTCTTCCACAGGCAGCTCGACCGTAATCAGTCTCAGCGGCGCAGGAACGGCGGCGCCGGCGGCGTTGAGCGCGCTATCCTGCAGTAGCGGGGTCATGACGGGATCGGGCACGGACGCCTGCACGGTGACGCTGACTGCTTCGGCGCCAAGCGGCGGGCTGATTGTGAACCTGTCAAGCAGCAGTTCGGCGGTGACGGTGCCGAGCACGGTGACAGTCCCGGCGGGTGCGGCTAGCGCAGGATTCACGGCTACGGTGTCCCCAGTGACGACCGCTCAGGCGGTGACGCTGACGGCCAGTGCGGGCAGTGCCACCAAGACCTTTGTCATGCAGTTGAACGCATCGGTGCCAACGCTAACTGTGGCGACTTCCAACTCGCCAATCACATACGGCGGCACAGTGACCTTCACGGCCACAATCTCCAGCGGCCCCACGGGCACTGTAACATTTTATAATGGCGCCATCTCCATCGGCGTTGCCACTATAAATGGGGAAATTGCGACGCTCACAACGAGTTCGCTGATCGCGGGATCCCACACCATTACCGCAAACTGGCCAGGAAACAGCAATTACGCCGCCATCACATCTGGCGCGATTACTCAGGTTGTGAACAAGGCAACGCCCGCGATCTTTTGGAACTCCCCAGCCGCCATTACCTACGGAACGGCTCTGGGCAGCACTCAGCTTGACGCTACCTCAACCGTAGCCGGCGCCTTCAGCTACTCGCCGGCGGCGGGCACCGTGCTGAGCTCGGGCGCCCACACCATCACAGCGACCTTCACGCCGACCGACACTACCGACTACGCAACGGCCACAGATTCCGTCTCCGTCACCGTGAACGCGGCGTTGAGCCTGCTATCCTGCAGTAGCGGAACCATAACGGGAGCGGGAACGGATACCTGCACTGTGACCCTGACCGCTGCGGCGCCTAGTGGCGGCTTGACGGTGAACCTGTCAAGCAGCGATTCGACTGTAACGGTGCCGAGTACGGTGACAATACCGGCGGGTGTGGCCAGCGCTGAGTTCACGGCCACCGTATCCTCGGTGGCGACAGCTCAGACGGCGACGATAACAGCAAGCGTGGGCAGCATGTTCACTAGCTATACACTGCAGCTGAATGCGACAATACTCGCGCTGACCATCAACCCCGCCAGCGTGGCATTTGGCAACGTCGTCGTCAACACTCCGACGACGCAGCAGATAACCTTGACCTCCACCGGCACTGCACCGGTAACGATTAACGGAATAACGCTGACGGGCGCCGGTTTCACGTTGTCGGGGCCTGCGCTCCCCATAACGTTGACACCGAACCAAGCGACGACAGTGGATATATCGTTCGATCCCACCGCCGTGGGTGCCGCGACAGGTCAACTGACCATCACCAGCAACTCTTCGGCCAACGGTACGGCGGTGATTGGCCTGAGCGGCACAGGTACGCCGGTGCCAGCGGTCTCCGTCGCCGTGACTCCCACCAACCCGTCGGTCACTACCGGCACCACTCAACAATTCACAGCTTCCGTCACCGGCGCGTCGAACACGGCAGTCACATGGACGGAATCGGGGCTTGGCTGCAGCGGAGCAACTTGCGGTGCGATCTCCTCGAGCGGGCTCTATACCGCCCCTGCCGCTGTACCGTCTCCTGCAGCTGTGACCATTACCGCAACCAGCGTTTCGGATACAACCAAATCTGCCTCAGCATCCGTGACAATTTTGCCGCCTCCCGGCGCTACGTATTACCTTGCCCCAGCCTCGGCCGGCGGCAACGACTCCAACAACGGCCTGTCCCCGACTACACCGTGGCTCACGCCAAATCACTCTGTCAACTGCGGTGATGTGTTGACAGCGGAGGCAGGAACCTACTCATCCGGAAACTTCCAATCCTGGGAATGGGGGATCGTAACGTGCGCCGCGGGAAACAATGTGGCGTGGGTGAAGTGTGCTACTTTCGACGGCTGCAAGATCAATTCACCATCAGGGCAGCCTGGCATCCAGATCGGAAAGTCTTACTGGGGCGTGCAGGGCTTCGAAGTCACAACCAGCGGCGGGAATAACTATGCTGCCTGCTTCACCGCCTACAGCACTATGCCAATTCACCACATTATTTTTGCGGACAACATCGCCAATGGATGCGAAGCGTCAGGAATCGGGCTATCAAATACTACCGTAAGCGCAAGTTTCGACTATGTGGCGATCATTGGGAATATCGCCTACAATGCGGCGCAGTCGAACACAGAATGTTATTCAGGGATGAGCGTCTATGAACCGATTGCCTCCGACTCGCTAGCGGGGACACACCTCTACATAGCCGGGAACTTCTCGTTCGATAACGTCGATCCTGCCGGATGCGCGTATGACGGAAGCGGAATCATTCTCGACACGCTGGACGGATCGCAAGAAGGCCTGTCTTCGGCCTACAATCAACAGATCGTCGTCGATAACAACATCACGGTTTTCAATGGTGCTGCAGGGGTTGTTGAGGGGGGCGGTGGGAATACAGCCGCAAACGTCTACGTCGAGCATAACACGGCTTACGGCAACTACTCCTCCTCTCTTCTGACCCCACTTCCCTGTGGTCAAATCGCGCTGAACAATTCTCCTAATCCAGGCGAGTACACGCTGATCGATCAGAATTTGGCCGTCGTCCAAGCGTCAACTCCCGGATGCGCCAGCGGCCAAGCGTATGCGTACTGGATTTCCAACGGTAACGCCACTGATAAGATTTACTCGACGTATGCCTATAGCGCTCTGGGAAACAATGTGGGAACGTACAACAGCGCCGGCTTTTCATCCGGGCCGAACTTGGTTACGGATATGAATCCCACTTTCACTAACCCGGTAAATCCGGGCGCGCCGTCTTGCAATGGCACCGTCAGTGTGTCGGCTTGTATGGCGCAGCTGATTGCCAACTTTACGCCGACAAATGCGGCAGCGAAGGGCTACGGCTATCAGATACCAAGCAGCACACCGGCCTACGACCCTCTATACCCGCAATGGCTGTGCAGCGTGACAAATCTGCCGACCGGGCTGGTAACACCAGGTTGCGCACAAGCAGCATCTGCAAATTAAAGCTAACTTTTCGGATGAGCCTACGTTCCTCAATGACGGCTCAGCTGATGCGATGGTGCGTCGAAGGTTGAATCTTACCTTACTGGCCGGTTCCGGCAAATGTTACAATTGCTGTCTTCAGCAAGATTTTGATGTCTAGCCAGAGGCTCCATCTATTTAAGTACTGGATGTCTAAATCAATATAGCGTGCAAAAGAGGGATCTTTACGGGCTTCCACTTGCCATAAACCGGTTATCTCGGGCGTGATCTCGAGTCTCTTAAGTCAGGTTCGTCACGATGAACCCGATGCGCGGGAAGAAGCATCGGAATACGCGCAATCGGGATGAGGGCCGAGGATCCCCACAGGGTTCTCCGGTCAGTCCACTGCTCAGCAATATCTACATGCGCCGGTTCGTGTTGGGGTGGAAGAAACTCGGACACGAAAGACGTCTGGGAGCGTGCATCGTCAACTACGCTGATGATCTGGTGATCTGTTGTCGGGGCAGAGCAGAAGAAGCTCTGGCCGCGATGCGGGTCATGATGACCAAGCTGAAGCTGACGGTGAACGAAAGCAAGACGCGGGTTGCGAGGCTGCCGGAAGAGAGGTTCGATTTTCTGGGATATACGTTTGGACGATGCTTTTCACCGCAGACGGGACGGGCCTATCTGGGCACGGTACCGTCGAAGAAGCGCGTGATGCGTATCTGTGCGGTGATCAGTACCGAGACCGGACGGACAAAGCTCCCGCTGGAGCCGGAGAAGGTGGTGGAATCACTCAACCGGACAATGAACGGATGGGCTAACTACTTCTGCCTCGGTCCAGTCAGCCAAGCCTATCGGGTAATTGAACGACATGCCCGCCGAAGGCTTCGTCAGTGGCTGTGCAGAAAACACCAAGTGCACTGGCCAGCGATCCACCGTTTTTCGGATCGCTATATCGACCAGCAACTTGGCCTGATCCGGCTCTCACAGCGGACAACCAGCTTTTCGTGGGCGAAGTCGTGAAGTTTCCTCCGTGAGCCGGATGCGGGAAATCCGCATGTCCAGGTTCGACGAGCGGGATGTGGAAACGGAGCAGGGAGCAGCTAATGAGGCACCGGCATACGAAAGGGCCGGAAACAGATAGGCGGCTCCTAAACCACCGCGCCACATCTCGACTCTCCATATGGGATGGAATCCTCCGATCCTGCCACAAATTCATGGGCGTTGAGGCGATCACGACTTACTCCACGCAGTTTCTGCGGGAAGCGCCGCATATTTTGCGATGACAATCACTAGTGTGGTGAGTCAGAAGTTCGCATCACAAATAAGCTGTCATCCTGAGCGAATTTTGGCNNAACTTCTGACTCACCACACTAGAACTGGTCCGATAAATACTCGTCATAAGAACCTCAGCATGATCTTCATGCAGCCGAGCCGGACCATACCGAGGAAGTTTTCAGCGTGAAATTCGTAGCGCGTGACCAATCTGCGGAACCATTGCAGCCAAGCAAACATCCGTTCCACGACCCAGCGCCGCTTGTAGCGGCGCAAGGTTCTGCCGTCTTGAGTCTGGCTGCGCTTCTCCCGGTTGGGCGCGATCATCTCAATCCCATACTCCTGTTCGAGATGCCGATCCAGCGGGTCGGAGTCATACGCCTTGTCGCCGATCAGCAGCGCCGCCAGTTCGTCGTGGAAGCTTCCTGCGAGCGTTTCGTCGACGAGCTTGGACTCGTGCGGCGAGGCCGAGTCGATCGTGACAGCCAGAGGGACGCTGTTTTCGGCGGCGATGGCCATGATCTTTGTCCCTTTGCCCCGCTTGGTTTTTCCCACCGCAAGGCCCCCTTTTTTGCCGCGGCGAAGCTGCCGTCGATGAAGCCTTCGTCCAAATTCAATTTGCCTTCTTCGTGCAACTTGCCGGCCAGCACCCGCAACGCTTTCTCCAACTGGCCGGTACGCACCCATTGCTGGAAGCGTCCGTGTACGGTCTGGTACGGCGGATATTTCTCCGGCAGCTCCCGCCACTGCGCCCCGGTGCGCAAAATCCAAAGCACTCCGTTCAGCACCGCCCGCGTGTCTGCCGGCGGACGGCCCCGCCCGTCAGCCCGCCGCGGAAACTGCAACAGCGGCTCCACAACCACCCATTCCGCATCCGTCACTTCGCCCCGTGCCCGCATTCGTGATTTCGCAGAGTCGCCAGCGCCACCTCCTTTGTCCCGCCATCAACTTGAAAACACAAGCAAAATTCCACTTCAGGCATTTATCAGACAGGTTCTATTCAAGAACCAACGTTGCTTCGTAAAGGATGGTTTTTCAGGTTGCATCAAACGGGACACATCAGCCAACAAATTAACCTTGTTGGGTGGACTATTTTGGTCCGCGATCCTCGACTAGAATAGGGCGGGCGCGCGTTTGTCGCGTATAGAGTTGCCGCACAGCTGCGCCAATGAATCTGCTGTTCCCGACAATGTACCGTTTCGCCAGTCTGCGCGGCTCGCAGCAAAACCGAAACAGCCATTCAAGGCCCATCTGTTGCATCGCGAGAGGTGCACGTGGCTTTGTGCCCGCGACAAAGTCAAAGGCAGCGCCGACGCACAGTTGCACCGCCTTGATGGAGTAACGGTGTTCCCACGCAAATTGTTCCTGTTTTGGAGCGCCCAACCCGATAAAAAGCAGCCCAGCGCCCGAGCCATTTACTCGGTCAACGACGCACGCGTCCTCCGTTTCAGATAAAGCCCTGAAGGGCGGAGATTCCAGACCAACTATCCGTAAGGTTGGATAAAGACCCCGTAGTCGTTCCTGTAGCTTATGCAAGGTCGCATTTGTCGACCCGTAAAGGTAAATTCCGACTCCTCTTTCTGCCGCTGCCGCACAAAGACGCATCATCGCGCTAGTCCCGCAGACCCGGTCTGTTAGTTTGAGATTATGTGCTGCATTCAGAAACCAGCGTATTGGTTGTCCGTCGGGGCAAACGATGTCGAACTCACTGAGGATGAACCGAAACAAGGGATCCTGGATGGCACGAACAACCACGTCGACGCAAGTGAAATCAACAATTGCCGGCCTCTTCTCATTTGCACATCGCATCAGCACTTGTGTGATTTCATCGTAGCTCGTCGCCGACACCGGCACACCTGCCACATCGTACTTCTCGGGCATCGCGGCAAGAGACTTGTTGATCGGTGATTCGGGCTCGCATTCGTCCCTTAGAACCTGTTTAAAAACTA
>PMYE01000172.1 GCA_003171315.1 Acidobacteriaceae bacterium | reverse complement strand
CACTATTTACGGATAAGCTCTAATACCCCCGGGGGCTATAGGGGGGTAGGGGGTACGTCTTTTGCGCGGTAAGTCCGGAGAGAATGAGCACCGGATTCTCGCAAATATTAGCCATACATTGATTGTGCGCGAAGAGGGGGAAATTATCTGCAACGTTGGACAACTTTTTTTGACAAAGCCCTGATGGCGCTTTGCGGAATGGGTTCGCTGCCGCTGGCAGCAGCGGATATCCATCCGGCCCGTCGACGACATCGAGAACCTGATGGCGGCCGGTGCGCGTTACGAAAGCGCTGCGGCGCGCGGGTGTTCGAGTGAGCAGTTCTGACGCTGCTGTAACTCCGATGGGCTTTCTTCCAGCCAATTAGAATGAAAGCAGCGGGTCAGGACGCCTGCGCGAGCCTGGCGATTCCCCCAACCCGCATTGCACTTCGGAGACAATTCATGGCATTGATCAAGACATCGAATCCGGCCCTCGGCAAGAACACCTTCAACGACTTTGCCCAAAGCCAGTACGGCGGCCCGCTGGTGGACGCCGCGGCGCGCATGACGCTGAACGGCACCATCAACAAGACCGGCATTCTGCTGCTGTGCGCGGTGGCCACCGCGGCGTGGACGTGGAACTCGTTCGTGCAGACACAAGACCTGAGCTTCGCCGGTCCGGCGATCATGATTGGCGTCTTCGGCGGCCTCATCTTCGCCTTGATCACCGCCTTCAAGAAGGAGTGGTCGCCGGTGACCGCGCCCATCTACGCCCTGCTCGAAGGCCTCGTGCTCGGCGGTCTGTCGGCGGTCTTTAATCTGCGCTATCCAGGTATCGCCATGGAGGCCGTGGGACTGACCTTCGGCACGCTCTTCGTGCTGCTGCTCGCTTACAAGTCCGGGCTCATCAAGGTCACGCAAAAGTTTCGCCTCGGCGTAGTGGCGGCCACCGGCGGCATCTTTCTCTTCTACATGGCACAGATGCTGCTTGGCTTCTTTCACGTCTCCTTCTTCAGTTCCGTTTACGGCTCCGGCATCGTTGGCATCGGCTTCAGCTTCATTGTGGTCGGCATCGCCGCGCTCAACCTCGTTCTTGACTTTGACTTCGTCGAGCAGGGCGTTGCCTACGGCGTTCCCAAGTACATGGAGTGGTACGCCGCCTTCGGCATCATAGTGACGCTGGTGTGGCTCTATCTGGAGATCCTGATCCTGCTGAGCAAGCTGCGCAGCAGGAATTGAGAACCAGCTTGTAGCCTGAGGCCTGTGGCTGTTGGCTGTCTGCGGCCTGCTCTTCGCTTTGCGCTGCGGGCTACAGGCTACCGGTTATAGGCTCCTGCTATTGGGTTTTCGCTATTGGATATCGGCTACCGGCTCCCGGCTCCCTGTTTTTCTATTCCCTATTGGCTACTCCCTACTCCCTGTCTTTTCAAGCTTCGAATTGGCGCAGCCACGGCGCCATCAGCGCGGCAACTTTTTTCGGCTGTTCGTAAGCGGCAAAGTGGCCGGCGGCTGGCAGCACGTGGAACTCGCAGCCGCCGGGCGCGGCGCGGAATGCCTCCATGTCAGCGGGAGTAACGCTGGAATCCTCAGCCCCGGCAATGGCGAGCACAGGCACGCGGATGGTGGCGACCGTGGGAACGGAATCGGGGCGCGAAGCCAGACCTGCCTGCACGGCAACCAGCGCCTCGGGCGTGAGGGTCATGCGGGCGCGGACTTCAGCGACAAGCTCGGGACGATCGCGGCGGGCCGATGGGGCCAGCAGGTTCTGCGCCATGCCGTCGAAGAGCGCGGGGACGCCTTCAGAACGGGCGCGCGCAATGGTTTCGGCGCGCTTGATCAGGTTGGCTTCGGCATCCGGCTGCGGCTTAGAACAGATAAAGATCAGGCCTTGTATACGCTGCGGGGCCTTCCGCCACAGCTCCAACAAAACGTAGCCGCCTATGGAGCCGCCGGCAAAGACCGCCCTGGACAGGCGCAGATGGTCGAGCAGAGCGAGAACATCCGAGGCGAGCTGCGCCATGGTGAGCACCGGCGCGCTGGGGATGCGGGCAAAACCGCCTTGAGGAAGCGACGCTCCCAGCTCCGAAAGCCCGTGGCCGCGCAAATCGGGAACGATGGCGCGAATGCCCGCAAGCTCCCGCGTGAGAGGACGCCAGTACTCGCGGTCGAGAGGGGTGGGGTGCAGGAAAACAACAGGAAGGCCCGCGCCCGCGTCAGTGAAACTCAAACGGGCGCCATCGGAGAGGTACTCGCTGCTCATACTCCAGGAGGATAAGCCCCCGGGTACGGCGCCGTCTCCTCGGGAATGCCGATCCAAGCTGCCAGATAGGCCACGCCAACCAACCCGCTGGAAACGAAAAAGCCAACCACGGTGAGAATACGGACCGCGGCCACATCCCATCCATTCGCCTGCGCCAGCGCCAGGCAGACTCCGCCGATCTGGCGGCCCAGGCGCGGACGGATGAGCGGCCGGCCGGGGATGGGCTGCGGCCAGGGCACAGCCGCGCCGCAGCTCGAGCAAAAGCGCGCGCTTACGTGCAAAGCGTTTCCACAATGCTGACAGTAGGCAACCATAGCCGGTCCTCCCACGAATAGGCCAACCTCGACAAGGATACGAAACCTGGCTTCCGCCGGTTCCAATTTCCGCCCGCTGCCGGATCGCCCGGCCGCTCGCTTATCCTCCCTTGTACGGGCTCCGCAGATACCTTCTAGCCTGGTCGGCTCGCGAGGTATTGGGGCCGGCGTCGATCGCGGCCTGGTAATCGCGAATGGCAAGCTGACGCTGACCCATCAAATCGCGACACTCGCCAGCGTCGAGCAGGGAGCGGATCTTCAGTTCCAACCCCACCGCGGGCATCCGGGCTGCCTGCTCATAGGCTTGCGCCGCCTCATCGTAGTGGCGCTGGCCGCGCAGGGCGTCGCCCAGGCCGAAATCGGCCAGTTCGAGCTTGGCCGAGGCGAAGTAACCCGGCTTGGCATCGTCGGCCAGAATCTGCCGGTAAGCCGCCGCCGCAGCCATGCCCTCGCCGTCATCCTTGCGCAGGTTGGCTTCTTCCAGGCAGAAGAGAAAGTCGTGCGGATACTCTTTCTGCAGGCCGCGCACCACCTCGATGGCTTCTTTGTACCGGGACTCGCGGCGCAGGAAAAGGGCAATGGCCGTGCGCGCCTCGAGGTTCGTGGCCACGCCGTGATGCGCAGCATCCCAAAGCATCGCAAGACCTGTGGACTTGGAACCGGTGATGCCGGCAAAGCCGATCATGAGCTTAAAGGGCCACGGCAGCGCGCCGACAACGTACTGATAGACCCCCGTGACAAGCTTCGCGTCCGCGTAATCCGGGTCCAGTTGCAAAACCCGCGCGGCGTCGTCCCTGGCCTTGGTCGCAAGGCGGAAGCCGGTCGCATAGGCCCGCTCCACCATCGCCACATACGTGCACCGCAGAGCGCGCACCCAGGCGCGGGCAAACAGCGCGTCCACATCGTTGGGGTTCCTGCTCAGCCGCCAGTCTGCCTCGCGCACGGCCTCATCGGCCAAGGCGAAGATCCGGTCGCGCTGTTCCGGGTCTTCGTCCGTGGCATGACGGCCGGTAAGGAAGCCGTCGTTGGCGTAGAAGGTGGTATCGAGCAGATCGAGCCGGTAGAGCTCCTGGAAGATGAGGGCGTCTAGCAGATAGGCCGTGGCCTGCGGGTCGCCGGGGTGCGCGGCATGAAACTGCTGGAACTGCGCAACTGCGGCCGGAAAATCGAGATTGTAGAAACGATCGTAGGCCGCACGCACCTGCGGATCGTAGTTCATAGGGTTGGTCTGCACAGCCCCTCCCCAGGCCATGCTTCCCACCACCAACCACACAATTCCGGGAAGAAAACCCCGTTTCATCGACGCCATCGGCACTTTAGACCCCTTTTTCTCAATGTAATCGTTGCCTGCCGGCCGGTTCCACAATCCGCTACCTCATAGGGGTTCAAAAACTGGTTCGTGTAGGTTACTATAGAGAGGCAAAATCAATTATTATGCTCTCAGGTAACCAAAAATAGTTACCTCGGCATTGTGTTGTTTCATCGTCATCCTTTTGGTGCTGCTAAAGCAGCGACGTGAGGACAGGCCAGATGGGCTTGATCGGTTGTAGCGCACAGGGCATTATGACGCCGGTACTGAAGCATACCTGGACGGAACGAGTACGCGAGCACGCGCCGTGGCTCTCGTTTGTGACATTTTATGCCGTTTTCGCCAATCTCCCGTATTGGCTGGCAGCGCATGAGTTCAATTTCTCTCTCTCTGGATTGTTCTGCGTCCAGTACGCTGTGGCTGGCCTCATTTCCCTCTTTGTGCCGCGGCTTTTCACTGCGGTTCTGCTCTTTGCCATGATCTTCTCGGATGTGCTCTGCGGAATCTGCGAGACCTATTACCTTCCCGTTCGAGAATGCCTGGAAAACTTCCGCGCGGTTCATGCATTCTCTGGCGTGCATTTCTTTTATGCAATCTTAATCTTGCTGCTTGCGCTGCTGGCAGCGGCAACCGCGGTACTGATGCCGGTAAGGTCATTCTCCAGAAGCCAGCGGTGGCGCGCGGCTTTGTGCCTGGTTGCATTCCTGGCTGTAATCCTGGGTAAAGACATTGTCTCCATTCGCCTTTCTACTGGCCATTTCCCCTTCGCGGCGAGCGCGGCCACAGGCGGGGACCGCCTCGAGCTTCGTGGCGCCAGTGTGCTGCGGCTTTCACGCACTCCAATCTTTCGTCTGGTGCGCCTGGCAAGGATCGATTTTGCGATACGGCAAAAGGTAGAGAAATCCAACGGGCCGCTGCTCCCCGTGCCGAGTGCATCGGCAGCCGCCCTCCGAGCCGCGGGAATTACGTCCGGCGGGGATCGTCGCGTGTTGCCCAATCTGGTTCTGGTGATGGTCGAATCCTGGGGACTCGCCGAAGACTCACCCCTGCGCGATGCGCTGGTCCAGCCGTATTTGCAACCGGGTCTCCTTGCCAATTATCAAGTGATCCAGGGAACGGCTCCATTCCATGGGGCGACAGTAGCCGGCGAAGCCCGCGAACTATGCGGCAGTTCGATTGGCTATTACATCATCGGCGCTCCGGCCGCAGATTTAAGAGGCTGCCTTCCCTCGCAGCTTGCGGCTCTCGGCTACGACCGTATTGCGCTCCATGGGATGAGCGGATACATGTTCAATCGCGCCGCCTGGTACAAAACGCTCGGATTCCAGGAAATATGGTTCCACGACGCATTCAAGCGAGAGGGATTGCGCGATTGCGCCGGCGCATTCGTGGGAACCTGCGACGCGGATATTGCTGCCTGGATAGAACGCCGCCTCGGAGAAGATAACGGCCACCCCTACTTTATTCACTGGATGACCTTAAATTCCCACCTTCCCGTCGAGGTCCCCTCACCCCTTCCGGATGGCGCTCCCTGCCTGGCGGACTTTTCGCTGGAGCCAGACACGCCGCTCTGTTCTTGGTACCAGTTGGTCGTCAATGTCCATCGATCGGTTGCGCAACTGGCCACAGGAAACCTGCCGAGGCCTACGGTCTTCGTGATCGTGGGCGACCACGCGCCGCCGTTCGGCGATCCGGAACGGCGCGGAAGATTTTCGCAAACCGATGTGCCTTACGTCATCCTCTTGCCCCGCTCCGATCGCAACCTATCCAAAGCCCTGCTCACTCACAACGCCCCGGCTCCCAAATCCGGAGCAGCCGGGACCGATTCCCTGGCTCCCTGAGGAAGCAATGCCTGGACCGATGGATTCGCGGGGCCGCGCCAATCCATCCACTGGTTGCGTTGACGCTTTGGGTATAGCCTCCAATTGCGGAACCAAGCGTTTCGTACCGCGCTTCGGGCCTTTATAACAGACCTGCAACGCAAGATCGGTTAGCATTCTTCTATGCCAATCCCCGAACGGCTGAAACCCCGCTTCGCCGCTGGATGCGCGCCAGCGCCTGACAAATTGGCACAGGCTCGCCTGCGCCTGATCGTTGCCCTCGATGCGCCCGATGCCCGGGCTGCCACCGCACTTGTCGAGCGGCTGGAAGGAACCTGCCAGTGGTTCAAGGTGGGACTCGAGCTGTTTACCGCCGCGGGACCAGACGTAGTGCAAGCGATGACGGCGCGGGGGCACTCTGTTTTCCTCGACCTAAAATTTCACGACATTCCCAACACGGTGGCCGGGGCGGTGCGCTCGGCCGCCGCATGGGGCGTGCGCATGATGACCGTTCACGCCGCCGGGGGGCCTGCGATGCTGGCCGCCGCGCGCGCGGCGCTGGACGGCGCGGCCAACCCGCCCGAACTTCTGGCCGTGACCGTGCTAACCAGCATGGACGTTGAGCAACTGAGCGCGGCAGGGGTAGAGCGCTCGCCCGCGAAGCAGGTGGAGCTGCTGGCGAAGATGGGTTTGGAAGCGGGGATTCACGGTTTTGTCTGTTCGGCGCAGGAGGTTGCGGCCGTGCGCGCCCTCACTGGCCCCAAGGGCGTGCTGGTAGTTCCCGGCATCCGTCCCGCCGGCACACAGGCCCCGCGCCGGACCGATGACCAGAAACGCATTGCAACGCCCGCCGAAGCGCTGTGCGCGGGAGCCAGCTACCTCGTTGTGGGCCGGCCCATCACGCAGGCGCCTAACCCGGCCGAGGCGGCCGAGGCGATCCTTGAGGAAATGACCCAAGCGCTTTTGCTGTAGGGCCGGAAACCAAGAAATATACTGGAAAAAGCCCGGCGCGGAGCCGGGCTTTCTTGTGAATAAAAGCTCAAGTAATACTTAAAGCTTCTCGTAAAATTCGCACGCGGAGCAGGAAATGTACACTCCGCCTGGAACGCCGCGCTCGCGGTCCTTGACGCGCTTGACGATGCGCGTGGGCTTGCCGCACTTGGGGCAGTCGGTCGACTTCGTTGTGTCCATGATCTTCTTGCGGTCGGCAGTTTTTGCAATTCTGGCCATCGGTGAGGGGTTTCTCCTTTTCGGTGTCTCTGCACGCACGCGTCCTGTTAGGGGTGCCCCATCCAAGCTCCGCTTGGGTGGGGGTCGCGCGGCTTCAACGGTGCGTCCGCCGCTCGCCTGACGCCGCAAATGAACGCGAAGCGCATCGGATTTGCGCGCAGAGAGCGGGACTCGCTCTTTCAGTTTATACGAAGCGGTGCGCTGGCTCAGTTCTGCTGCATAGCGGCGCCCGCCGACACCAGCTGATTCGATCCCGCCTGTGGCTGCTGGCTGCCATTGGCTGCCGGCGCCGTGTTGGCCGGCGGGGATTGCGGCTGCGACCCGCTTGTGGGCGGCGGCTGCGAGTTCTGCGGGGAAGGCTGCGCAGCGCCCGATGGCGAAGACGGCTGCCCGTTGTTTTTCTGCGATGGCTGCGTGCTTGCAGGCGGAGTGCTCGATTGCTCGTCGGGGTTGGCGCCCGGCATCTCGTCCGTATGCGGCTTGGGCATCTGCACCGGACGCATCACGCCGGTGCTCTGATTGTCTGTGGGCAGCGTCTCGCCCGGCATGCGCAGACTGGGCGGCGGCGCCGGCGCTTCCTTGTTCGGATCGCGCTCCACATCGCCTTCCTTGACGATGCGAACATTCGATTGCGCCAGCTCCGGCGTGCCGTTGGCCACCATCATGGGCGAGACCACGTCCTCGGCGAAGATCTCGATCGGCTTCCCTTCCTTCGCAATCTCCACCCGGATCACCCGGTTGCCGTTGATGCGGACGAAGTCCACATCCTGCGGAGGCGTGCCGTAGATCCACTCCTCAAACGGCATCTGCCCATCCATCTCGCGCGATTTCGTGAGCGGTTGCCCTTTGGCAAAAAGCACCATGTCCGTGGTCATTCCCACCAGCACCTTGTGGCCGAGGATGGCGTTCTTTAGTGCTGCCGGCAGCGTATCCGTGAACGCCTGGATGGGCGTCTTGACATCGAAAGAAATGAGTGGGGCAAGCAACGCCTTCACCTGGGCCGCAGTCAGTTCGGGAACACCATTCGCAAACGCCAGCGTGAGGCGCGAGCCGGTTGGTTCGCCTGCCTCGTTCAACAGCGTGGGATCGACGTCCGGGTCGCCCATCTCCGGGCCTACTCCGATCTGAATGTGGCGCAGGAAGCGGTGCTTGACGTCCGGCCCCCCGTCCAGAATGAAAACGATCTTCGATCGGTCGATCTTGACGTCGGTAATCACTACACGCGAGCCAGGCTTGGCCGAAAGTCCCTCGCTGACGACCATGTTCAAGTAGCTTTCTCCGGCCGGTTCCAGCTTGCCGTTTGCCTGGAGCGTCAGCCCCTTGTGACCGCGGGGAAATGGGCGCATGGCGAATCCCTGTTCCGATTGCATGGCGCGAAGGAGCAGCAGCCGCGCCTTGGGGTCCAGCTCAGTCTTGGAGAGCGCCACATGGGTCGGCTCAATCTGGGCAAACCGCCGGTCCACCGGCCCATTGCCCGCAACCCCGCCCTTGCCGCTGGTATCGACGGTGAGGACCTGAGCTCCCGCCGCGGAGGCGACCAGCGCTGCAGCTACCGTACACCCGGCCACTACACACAACAAACCGCACCCGAAGTTCCTCTTTTCGGCCGGCCCAGGCGTTAGGCCAATCTGGTGGGGAAGCAAACGCCGGTTCATGGGAGCCTCCCATGCGTGCGCATAGCACTACGCAAAGTTAGCCCCATTCCGGTTGAAAAGGCAAATCGATAAGACAGGGACTAGGGAGTAGGGAGTAGAGAAAAGAAAGCAGCGAGCGAGGGAGCGAGGGGAAATCAAGATTGCGGCGGCTCGGGTGTGGCGGGTCCTTCTGTTCCCTGTTCCCTAGTCCCTAGTCCCTAGTCCCTGTTTTTCAATTTGCACCAGTGTGGGAGCCGCAGGATCGGCCGAGCCCATGGCGGCTTCGTGCTGTGCGCGCGCGGCTGCTTCCAGATCCACGGGAATGCCGCCGGGGACGATCACCGGGGCGTTGTAACGGAAGTTCAGGTCGCGCGTGACGCGAAAAACAACCGGCAGAGCCGCAAGAAGCGCCAGGCATGCAAACCAACTGCCGTCGAGTCCGTAGCCCCCGCCCGTAAGCCAGAGCGGCCCCATGGGATCGCCCTGCACCACGGGGGAATGGCTGGTGACGCCGCTCACCGCGAGCCCGAAAATTAAGGCGCGGCTGGCCTTCCAGCCGAAGTTGAGGCCCCAGCTCACCCACAGGGCGCGCGTGCGTAAATAGGCTGCGGAGAGCAGAAAGCTGAAGGCCAGGGAGACGGCGAAACTGGCGTGATCCGCTCCCGGCGTGAGCGCCTGCAAAATGGCGTAGATGGCGGCAAAACCCAGCGTTGCCCCGGCCGGACCGACCGCACGGAGAAAACACTGGAAGGCGTAGCCGCGAAAGGCAATCTCCTCCGCCAGAGCGGCCAGCGCGAAAAATGCCGCATCGGCCAGGAGCCAACCCCATGCCGAAGGCCGCGTGGCGACAAATGTCGAAATGCCGCCAACGATCGCCATGGGCAGTACACAGACCAGCGCTACGCCCCAGCCGGTCGCCAGGCCCAGCCCCGCCTCGCGCCCCCAGCCCTCGCGGCGCGGCAATCCCTGCTCGTTGATGGGGTTCGCCTGGCGGTCGAGCCAGAAGCCCATGGAGGCAAAACCCAGCAACAGCAGAAAGACCAGCATGGCTTGCTCGACAAGCCGCGACCACGCATCGCCAGCCAGCCCCCGCGCACCATGAAAGGCAAGCGAGCGCGCCAGAAAGAAGTAGAGAATGGCGCCGAGGAACTGCAGATAGGCGCGCAGCCGGCCGCCGGCAAAACCAGGCTCGCTCATTCCGCCCTCCGGGCCTCGCGCGCGTCGCGGCGGACGCCGCGATTCGCAGCGCGGCTTGCTCCGCATACATTCAAATTGTCCTGCATCATGGCCGTTGATCGAGTCTTCCTGAATCGCTCGGGCGCGTGGGAATCAGCCTTGCACGTAGAACTTCGCAATATTGCGGTACTTTTTCTGCCGCGCGGCCACGAGAGCATCGATGGGGATCGCCGCCAGTTCGGCCAGATGCTTTTTCAGCGCAAACCCAAGCAGCCCGGTCCCGGCTTCATGGTCGGCTTGAATGCCCTCCGGCGGCTCGGCGACGATCTCGTCGACGCAGCCCAGCGCGGCGACTTCGAGCGCGGAGATGCGCATCGCTTCGGCGGCCAGCGCCTTCTTGCTCGCGTCGTTCCACATGATCGATGCACAGCCTTCCGGCGAGATCACGAAATACACCGCGTTTTCAAGGATCAGCACGCGATCGCTCACCGCCAGCGCCAGCGCGCCGCCCGAGCCGCCCTCGCCGCTGATTACGGCAATCGTCGGCACGCGAAGGCGCGTCATCTCGCGTACGTTGCGCGCGATGGCCTCGGCCTGGCCGCGCTCTTCGGCTCCCACGCCGGGATACGCGCCAGGCAGGTCGATGAAGCTGATGACCGGACGGGAGAACTTCTCAGCGAGTTTCATGGCGCGCAGCGCCTTACGATAGCCCTCGGGATGCGGCATGCCGAAGTTGCGCCGCACCCGCTCCTTGGTAGTGCCGCCTTTGCGGTTGCCGATGACCATCACCTCATCGCCGCCCAGCCGCGCCATGCCGCAGGCCACAGCCTCGTCGTCGCCAAAGGCGCGATCCCCGTGAATCTCGCAGAAATCGGTAAAGATTCGCTCGATCAATTCCATGGGGTAGGGGCGCTGGGGATGCCGCGCCCGCTCGATTCGGTCCCACGCCGGCGAGGCGGTCTGCGTCTGGGGGTAAACCGCTGTTTCCTGTTCACTCATCGATGTACGGCGCCGTAAGGTCTACCCCGCCGGCCCTCTCGTCATTCTACGGGGCCGGGGTCCCGGGGACAAATCAGGGGAAAAGAGATCGAGGGAAACGAGCGATTTCAAGACGCAGGGGCAAGATGAGCCGGCCCCCCGGCTCCGCCGCACCTGTCAAATTGTGCCCCGCGGAGATTCTTTCAGGAATTTGCGCCGTTGGCGTGGCTGGCCCGCTGCGTGGCCAGGCGGCTGATCTGATCGCTTTGCTTGACCATCTCGTGCACCGCGAAGCCCTTTTCCGCCAGCGCGCCCGTGGGGCAGGCCTGCACGCATTTGCCGCAGGCGGTGCAGTTGTGCGCGTTGCCCCAGTCGTCCTTGAGATCGCTGACGATGCGAGAGTAGATGCCGCGGCCGCCGATCTCCCACACGTGTGCCCCCTCTACTTCAGCGCAGACGCGCACGCAGCGCGTGCACAGGATGCAGCGGTTGTGATCGAGAACGAAGCGGGGATGCGACATATCGACAGGCAGGCGGGGATTGTTGTAGGCGTAGCGCACGTGCGTGACGCCCAGAGACTGCGCCAGCGATTGCAGCTCGCAGTGGCCGTTGGAAACACAGGAGGAGCAGATGTGGTTGCGCTCGACCAGAAGCAGCTCGACCGCCAGGCGCCGGTAGAGCTCCAGCTTGGCGGAGCCGGTGACGATCGACATGCCTTCCTGCATGGGCGTGGTGCAGGCGGGCAACAGGCGATCCGTGCCGGCCAGCTCGACCACGCACACGCGGCACGCGCCGACTGCGCTGAGACCCTTGAGATAGCAGAGCGTCGGAATTTCTCTTCCGTTGGCGCGCGCCACCTCCAGGATGGTTTGTCCTTCCTGTGCGGCGATCAATTCGCCATCGATGCGGACCGAAATCGTCTTGTTCGGCAACTTGGCGCTCCTTTCTCGTTCCTGACGCTCACTTGGCGCTGACAGCGCTTCTGAGATCGCAGCGCAGGCAGCGGCGGCACTCTTCCAGCGCCTCCTGCGGGCTCAAGCCGGCAACGACCTCCTCCTTCGAGTGCATCCGGGCGCTTGCCGGCATGGGGCGGGCCGTATGGCGGCGGCTGAGCCGCGGCTCTGGCGGCGTCTGGCTGCCGTACTCGAATTGCGGGAACAGCTGCTCCCAGCGCCGCTCGCCCATCAGGCGTTCGTCGATGTTCAAAGCTGCCTGTTTGCCGCAGCCCATGGCGTTAGAGACGTTGGACGCGCCAGTGATCACGTCGCCACCGGCGTAGAAATTGGGACGGCTGGTCTCAAAGGTGAAGTGGTCCACGATCATGGTGCCCGACTCCTTCAGCTCCAGCCCGGAAGCGCGGCAGAAATCCTGGTCGAAGGTCTCGCCTACGGCCAGAATCACGCTGTCGCACTCAAAGCGTTGCACCTCGTCGGTGAGGATCGGCCTTCTGCGGCCCGATTTGTCATACTCTCCCGGCCGCGTCTTGACGATCTCGATGGCCTTAACATTGCCCTTTGCGTCGCCCAGGATGCGGTGCGGCGCGGCCAGAAAGACGAAGCGCACACCCTCCTCTTCGGCGGCCTGAATCTCTTCGTCGATGGCGGGCATGTCTTTGCGCTCGCGGCGGTAGAGGATGGTAGGCTGCGCGCCCATGCGGAGCACGGTGCGCGCGGAATCGATGGCTGCGTTGCCGCCGCCGATAATCGCCACGCGCGAGCCCACGATGATTTCGTCATGCCGTGCCACGGCCTCAAGGAACTGCAGTGCGGGATAGACACTCTTCATTTCCGTTCCCGCAAGGTAGAGCCAGGATTCCTTCCAGGTTCCGATGGCGATGAAGACGGCATCGAATTGTTCGGCGAGGTCGTTTAACGGCAGATCGGCGCCCACGCGCGTGTTGAAGTGCATCTTAACGCCAACGGCCTCAATGAGGTCGAGCTCGCGGCGAAGAACGGATTTGGGCAGCCTGTATTCCGGGATGGCGAAACGCAACATGCCGCCGGCCTCGCTGTGTTCGTCGAAGACGGTTACGTCGTGGCCGAGCATGGCCAGATAGAACGCCGCCGTGAGGCCGGTAGGCCCGGCGCCGGCCACGGCCACTTTGCGGCCACTGGAAGGAAGCTTGCGCTCCAGGATCCGTTTTACCAGCGGCTCGAAGCGGTCGGACTGGTAGATCGCATCCGCAATGAAGCGGTGCACCTCGCGCATGTTCAGCGATTCATCGAACGATTGGCGGCGGCAGCGGTTGTCGCAGGGATGCTGGCAGACTCGGCCCGTCGATGCGGGCAAAGGATTGTCGAGAACGACGGAGACGAACGCATCCTCCAACCGGCCCTCCTGATAGAGGGTGAGGAAGCGAGGGATGTTCATGTGCAGCGGGCAACTGTTCTCACAGGGAGAGAACGTAAGCTCCTGGCAAACTCCGGCGCGGCAGCGGTGAGCGACAATATGGTCCTCGTACTCCTCGCGGAAATGGCGCATCGTAGTGAGCACGGGATTGGGCGCGGACTGGCCGAGGCCGCAAAGCGAGCACTCGCGGACCATGCGGCACAACTCATCCAGCCGCTCCAGCAGCTCGTGCGATCCGTCACCCTTGGTAATGGCCTTCAGAATGCGCAGCGCCTTGTCGAGCCCCACCCGGCACGGCACGCACTTGCCGCAGGACTCAGGATGCGTGAACTCGACGAAGTAGCGCGCCACGTCGACCATGCAGTTGTCTTCGTCCATCACCACCATGCCGCCGGAGCCCATGATGGAGCCGAGCTGCGCGAGGCTTTCATAATCCACGGGGGTGTCGAGCATGGTGGCCGGGATGCATCCGCCAGATGGCCCGCCGGTCTGCACGGCTTTGATTTTGCGGCCGTTGATGGCGCCTTCGCCGACGTCGTAGATGAAGCTCTTGAGCGGCGTGCCCAGCGGCATTTCGACGAGGCCCGTATTGTGAATCTTGCCTACCAGAGAGAAAACCTTGGTGCCGGTGCTTTTCGCGCTGCCTGTTTCAGCAAACCAGGCGGGGCCGCGCATCACGATGGGCGCGATGTTGTACCAGGTTTCAACGTTGTTGATGTTGGTGGGTTTGCCGTAGAGGCCCTTCTGCGCGGGATAGGGCGGGCGGGGACGAGGCCGGCCGGCGTGCCCTTCGAGCGAGGCGATCATGGCCGTCTCTTCGCCGCAAACGAAGGCTCCCGCGCCACACACAAGTTCGATGTCGAAGTTGAAATTGCGGCCGAGAATGTTGGGGCCGAGTACGCCGTATTCCTTTGCCTGTTCGAGGGCGCGCTTCAGGCGGTTGATGGCCAGCGGGTATTCCGCGCGCACATAGATGATGCCGTCAGTGGCGCCCGTGGCGTACGCGCCGATGATTATGCCTTCGAGAAGCGCATGAGGATCGCCTTCGATCTCGTTGCGGTTCATGAAGGCGCCGGGGTCGCCCTCGTCGGCATTGCAGATGAGGTACTTGGCGTCGGACTTGGCTTTGGAAAGAAAGTCCCACTTGTTGGCGGTGAGGAAGCCGGCGCCGCCGCGGCCCCGGAGGCGCGCGGCCTTCACCTGCTCAATCACTGTCTCGGGGCGTCCATCAATGAGCACCTTGTAAAGCGCCTGGTAGCCGCCAACGCCGATGTACTCTTCGATATCGGAGGGGCTGATAAGACCGCAATTGCGCAGCACGATCTTCTTCTGGCCCTTGAAGAACGGAATCGTATTCCAGAGCGGAATCTCAGGGTAGCCCTGGCCGTAACGCACATGCCCGGTGATGTGATCCCATTCCTCGATCTTGCAGAAGACGAGATCGGCGGGCATCACGCCGGAGGAGACACCCTCGAGGATGCGCGTTGCGTCGTTGGACTGCACGCAGGAGAGCACAACTATCGGGTATCCCGGCAGGCGGACGCTTACCAGCGGTTCCTGAAAGCAACAACCGAAGCAGCCCACGCCAGCCAAAACCACGTCAAGGCCGCTGTGGTCGATGGCCGCATAGAGGGCGTGATACACCTCTTCGGCATCGTTGCCCTGGCCGCAGGTTCCCATGCTCACGGTAATGCGGGGAACGGCAGGCGTAAGCTTGGCAAGCCCGGCCTCGCGGACCGCGTTAAAGACGCCGATGTCCTGAATGCGCGGCATCACTTCCTCCCCTGTGTCAAGGCCTTTACTTCGCGCTGCAAGGTGCGCTCATTCACGTGGCTTAGGATGTGGTGGTTCACTTCGACCACCGGAGCCAGCGCGCACTGGCCGAAGCAAGCCACGGTGCGGAGCGTGAACCGGTTGTCGGCGGTGGTGAGCGCCAGCTTCTCGGTCTCTTTGGTTTCACCCGATTCGTGCTCGCTCAGGCCCAGGTCGAGACAGAGCTTTTCCAGCAGAATGCGCGAGCCGCGGGTGTGGCAGGCCGTCCCCCGGCAGACGCAGATCACGTTGTCACCCTGTGGATCGAGGTTGAAGAGCGAATAAAACGTGGTAGCGCTATAGACCGTGGACGGAGGTACGCCAGTTCTCTCGGAGATGTAACGCAACACCGCCATGGAGAGATACTTGTGCGCGTTGGCGGCCTGGACGTCTTCCAGGACTCCCAACAGTGCCCCGGGCCGGTTTCCGTGCTTGGCGATCGCCTGGTCGATCAGCAGGCGCTCGTGAGCTTCAAGACTTTCACTTGTGAGGTCGTGGGCCGCAGTTGCCATGTTCCCTCCCTGCCGGGCGCGGCGCGGATTGCCTGCGTTGCACCCTCAGCCTGCCAACGGACCCTCCGGGAGAAGGAACAAAAATGAAGAAAAAGCCGAATTGTAAAAGCGCCGGAGGCCTGTCAAAAAATCGCTTCCGCCCCCAAGGCACACAACAACGCTCGAGACTTCTCCCTACAGAAGGTCCGGTTGGAACTTTGGACCTTTCCATTCTCTTTGCGATGTGCCTGAGGTCACAGTGGGCTGTGACAGTAGAGCCTGCGTGCAAATCCAAAACTCACAGCCGCGGCTCCGAACCCGGCTGGCCGGCCGGAAAAAGCCGCAGATGATCCCCCTGAGCCGGTCGTTTCGCAGTTTCAGCTTTCCTGCTCGCTCCCAGGCTGCCTTGCCTGCCCGGTCTCCGCTTCCGGCGCAGAGGATTCGCCGCTGTCTCCGGCGGCCGCTGGGCCGAGCAGCGCATCAAGGCGGTAGCCCGCAGCCTTTGCGGAATTGAGAGCCGCAGCGACGGTCCTGCTCAATCCTTCCACGGCGGCTCGGCTGGGCGCAGCTTCGCCGGCAAGACGCAGCAGCGAAGGCATAAGCAGCCACCAGAGCAGTTCCTCATAGAGTTCGCTGATCAGGTAGGCATGGCCCTCCGTTTCATGGACGCCGCAGAGCCAGCGCACATCGGGATCGAGCCAGAGAACGGGCGCCAGCGCCACCTTTTCGACTTCGGTTTGCGGCATTGCCGGTTCCGGCTCCTCTTCCCGGGCCGCACTCCCCGTCGCGGAGATGCCCACCGCTTGCCGGGCCGGCGCTTCGGTAACGGCCTCTTCAACTTCAGCCGGAGGTACAGGCTCCTGCTCCTTGCCCACGCCCGCGCCCGTGAGCAGCAGAACCTTGATCCGCGCCGCGACGCGCCACGCTTCCTCGCCCTCGAACCCGTGAGCGGTGAAGGCATGGGCAAACGGTTCGCGCAGACGGAGACGATCGAAAAGATCGAGCGCGGTGCGTTCAGGCTGCGCGGGATCGATGGACTCGGCGAGCAACCGGAGCACGCACCAGGCCAACACTGGCCCCCACATTTCCGTGGCTGTGAACTGCGGGCTGGAGCTGGGTAACACGCGGCGCGCAGCCGCAGTCCAGGGAACCGGGAAGAGCGCCTCGACGACGGGCATGCGCATAGCCGCGCGAAGCAACTGCGTGAATCTCAGCGACTGGAGCGCCGGTTCAGCCGGGGTTTCGCCGCGCACGGGCTGGTTTTCCTTCCTCAGGCGCTCGGCGTAGGCCGCTTGCGCCAGGCGTAGAAATACCTCGCCCTGCGCCCACGCATGTTTCAGGAATTCGCTCCGCTGGCGCTCGATTTTCTTGTTTCTTTCTGCGCCCACGGCGCGGGGATGCTCGGCGACATCGGCGAAGCGGCGCACCAGGTGCGGATCGAGGAACTGGCGCAGCGCATCGTGCACGGGCCGCAACTCCAGATTGACGAGTTCGTCGGCAAGATCGGGTACGCCGCGCCCGTTGAGCCAGTCCGCAAGCCGGTCCCAGGGCTGCGCGGCCGTGGGATAAAGTTCGCGCCAATCGAGGAACACGTGGCACTGATAGGCATGAAGATCGAAAGTGAGTCCGCGGTCGAGTAATTCATGCGCGCGGCGCAGATATTCCAGGCTGGTGAGCGAGTCGCGCCATGCCATCACGGTGCCGCGGTTTCCGCTCAGGCCCAGTCCATCGGCAAGCCTCCGCTGGCCAAGCTGGCCTGACCCCTTGTCGGCGTAGGCAGCGGAGAAATCGATGGTTCCGTGCGCGTTGGCATAGCGGTTGTGATAAACCACCAGGGTGCACTCTCCGCCGGTGCGGTTCGAATATGCGAAGACATCTTCGTTCACGGCGCCATTGGCGTTATAGAAGTCATAGAGCAGGAAGTTGGCGCTTTCGGCGAACAGCCAGCGGCGCTTGAGCAGCGGCGCAATCTCGCGCTCGTGGCGCTCGACCAGCCAGTGGTCGGGCGACTCCTCATAGCGTGGCCAGCGGTACTCCATGCCGTACTTCTCGGTAAATCCCTCGATCTGTCCGTGGCCGAACATGGGCAGGCCGGGAAGCGTAGACATCATGACCGCGACACCGAAGCACTTGTCACCCTTGCCGAATTGGTCGATGGCCGTGCGCTCGTCGGGATTGCTCATGAAGTTTACGTAGCGCTTCATGATGTCGGGATCGAATTCCAGCGTGTTCTTGATGACCGAGCGGTACTTGGCATTATCCTCGTCGCGCAGCATGATCATGAAGGCGCTGTTGTATACGCGATGCATGCCCAGCGTGCGGACGAAGTAACCCTCCATAAGCCAGAACGCCTCGGCCAGCAGCAGCGTGCCGGGAACTTCCGCGGCCACGCGATCCACCACCTCGCGCCAGAACTCATGCGGCATAGCCCGGTCGAACTCGGCCTGATTCATGCCGTATTCGGCGCGCGAGGGAATGGCGCCGCTCGATCCGGGACCGGGAAACCACAGCCGGTGAAAGTGGCGCTTGGCCAGTGTCATCGCGGCGTCAAAACGAATTACAGGGAAAAGCCGCGCCACATGCAGAATGGTTTGAATCACCTGCTCGCGCACCGCCGCATTCAGGTAGTCGAGCTGCGCCGTGTCGTTCCACGGAAAGCTCGTGCCGTCGTTGCCGTGGTAGATATAGCGGGTTTCTCCGGTGGCTTTGTCGCGGCGCCGGAAAACCACGGCGGCGTCGGACTGCTCGTAATAGTGGTCTTCGATCTTGATCTCCACGCGGCCGTCGTGGGAGAGATCGGGCCCCTCGAAGCTGTAGGCGGGATAGGGCGGATCGGGGCGCGAGATGAACCACTCGGGGTGTTCGATCACCCAAGGCGAGTCGATGCCCATGTGGTTGGGAACCATGTCGCTGGCCAGGCGCACGCCGTGCCGGAAGGCGCGGTCGCGCAGGTTGATGTAGGCCGGCTCGCCGCCAAGATCGCCGGCGATGCGATAGTCGAAGAGCGAGTAGGCCGAGGCTACGGCGTCGCTATTTCCGCAGAGCTGTTTGATGGTCCGCGAGGCGCGGCTGCGCTCCCACACGCCGATCAGCCATAGCGAGTTGATGCCGCGGTCCGCCAGCGTGGCCAGCTCCGCATCGGGAATCTCGTCAAGGCGGCCGATTAGCCGTCCGTATTGCCGGCTCAATTGCGCCAGCCAAACGTAGGTGCTCTTGGCCATGAGCACCGCGCCCGGCATCCAGGCCTGATCCGGCGAAAATCGTTCGTATTCATGCATCGCATCGCCGAAGGTCGGCACTTCGGACTTGCTCATGAAGGACGGCCACTGCTGCGGCCCTCGCCGCGTTCCCGGCGGATTGAACTGTGCCCAGATGGCCAGTTGCTCCTCGCGCAGAATCTCTCCGGCCATCGCGAGAAAGCGCTCCAGCATATCGCCGAGCAGCGGCTTCCAAAGTTGGCGGATGATCTCGAGCTGATCGCTGAGCGACCGCGGCGAGCGCAGCGCCGGCGCACGTAACAGATCGAGCAGGCTCACCGCCTGTGCCCCCGGCAGTGGAATAAGCGGCCGTGTGGCGAAGTACTCGGGCAACCGCGCCGTTACTTGCTTGTAGACTGTCGTTTCCGCCAGCGTCCGGTCTTCAAACAGCTCTTCAAACGGCTTGAACGCCTCATTGCGATTGGCCGACCACAGCAGCAGCAGTTCTTCCAGAGCCGCGGCGCGGTGCGGCATTCCCGCCGTCTCTCCGCCAAGCCACTGCGCCGGCGTCTCCTGGCCGCGCATCACGCTCTGCCCAGGAAAGTGCTCCACAAACGCGAGCAGCATGTTATCCAGATTGTCTGTGCCCACCTGTGCGCCAAACCAGTCCAGCGCCGCGGTCATCACGTGGGGATCGAACTGCTCCCGGTAGCGGGCCATCAGCGCGTGGCTGGCCTCGTCGATAAGCCCCATGGCGAAGAGCTGCCCGGCGTGGACGGCTTGTTCGGGATGCTTCTCCACGTCGCGCACCTGGTTCATGCGGTGAGCGAACTCGCGGCAAGCGGGGAGATTCGCCAGAATCACATTGCCGTTGTAAGAAAAGAGCGGCTCCGCGAACCCGTAGCGGTCCCTCGCCTTCCGCGATATGTGAAATTCCATCGTCAAGAGTTAAGCTCCGTCGTCATCCGGGTGCGGTCAGGCAAGTTTGAGCCCGAGTTGCGCGCGCTGTCGCTTCGCACACTCCAACCGCAAGGCTCAACGCATCTCTCCGCAGCAAATTGATCCAAAGCTAAAGGTACAGCAATGGGGCCAAAGTCGATCAAAGAAGACAAGCCTTTCGGAAACTGTGATTTTAGCCTCACCGGGCTTCATACTGCAGCCGGTGCGGCAGGGCAACCGCCGCAAGCGTACAGCCATGGGACTGGCACGGTAAGCATCGTGAAATGAGGCGTGCGCGGCGGCCAGAGGCGCGGCCAAGGCAAATCCTATTCGGTTGTCCGCTGGTAGATGCCGACGATTTGCCCCTCGGCAAGCACGTGCCGGCTTATCGCGGACTCCAGTTGCTCCCGCGCCACGCCCGGCGGCAAACCAAGCCGGACATCGAGCGCATACAGCCGGAACACATAGTGATGGGGCTTGCCCGCCGGCGGGCACGGGCCGCCATATCCGGAGCGGCCAAAGCTATTGGTTCCCTCGGCAGATCCCCGGGGCATGGCGGCGTGCGCCGACGCCCCCTCGGCCAGTTCATGGGCGCTCGCCGGAATGTTGTAGGCAATCCAGTGCGTGAAGTTCATCGGAGCGTCGGGATCGCTCATGACAAGGGCAAAGCTCTTGGTCTCCGCAGGCACACTCAGCCAATGCAGATTTGGCGAGTCGTTGGATCCGTCGCAGGTGTACCGCCGTGGAATCGCTCCTCCGTTCGAAAAGCTACTGCTCTGAATCCGCAGAATAACGTGCGGCTGTGCTTGTGCCGTTGCCGCTTGCCGCAGCCATAGGGCAGCGAGAATCAACGAACAGCAGAAGAAAATAATCGTTAAGGCGCAGATCGTCTTGGCGCGCCTGTACGGCTGAACCATCCGCATCTCCGGGTTCATCGCTCCTCCCGCAATCGACATCACGCTGGTGGGATAGCCAAGCTTACTCGCCCCCGATCGTTCTGCGCAATGCCGTGATCCCCTGCCCTGCTCCGGCAGGCTGTCCGTCCCAGTAGGCTCCGCCCGTCGTCATCGCAGCTCCGATTCGGTCGTCGTCGCTTTGCGAATCGTATGCCGCGTTCTCCGCTCTGCTTTCCTCTGCCTTAGGCAGGCGCTGCATTGCCATGGCCGATGGTTTACCACTAGACTAAGAATGGCCGCGCATGTGTGCGAGGCCACCGGCTTGTTCGTCGAACGGACCATTCTTAAAATGACGTTGACCGCGGAGAGGTGGCAGAGCCCGG
>PMYE01000181.1:445-6474 GCA_003171315.1 Acidobacteriaceae bacterium | reverse complement strand
GAGGCGGAGGACGACGGCTGTGGCGGGTCCACCGCCTAGGACGACAACGAAGTATGAGCGGGTTTTCGCCGCAACCCCAGGGCTGGGGCCGATTTTCCCGGTTTCGTTGTCGTTCGTCGCTAGCAGACACCCGGTATCCACCCCATGAACTGAGTTCATGGGGGCCCCGGCGTATGCGTCGCTCCTCTCTCCTAGAACCCGAAAAAATCGGCTCCCAGCGCCGCACACCCCTATATGTCGATACAACCTAAGCCCCGCCGGACAAGCAACACAACGCTCTTGTAGAATCCAGGCAGTGAGAGCATGATAAGAACGGACGAAAGTTCATCGATTCCCCGGGAGGTTACCATGAAGCGTATTACCTTGCTGGCAGCTTTTTTGGCGATGGCTGTTATGACCGCCATGGCTGCGGATTCAACCACGATCACCGGATGGATTTCGGACTCCGCATGCGGCGCCAAGCACATGGGGACGGGTGCGGACTGTGTTAAGAAGTGCATCGATAGCGGCTTGAAGCCGGTGTTCGTCGACCCCAACAAGCAAGTCTGGAGCATCGACAACCCCGATGCGGTGACGCCCAACTTTTACGGCGCGCACGTGACCGTGACGGCGACCGAGGATGCGGCAAACAAAAGCATGCATATCGATACCATCGCCGAGGCACAGTAAGTCAGTTGGGACGCTCGAGAACCTCATTGGTACTCGCCACACCGGGCAAAGTCTGGTAGTGTCGTATCGGTTCCCCCGGCCGGGCCGGATTCATGCTGCGGCCGGAATGGGGGTACGGAACGACTGAAAGCGACCGGACAACATGGCGCGAGCAATCTGGAACGGCAAAGTCATTGCAGAAGCCGAAAGTGACCGTACGGTGGAATGGGAAGGGAGTATTTATTTCCCTGAGTCCAGCCTCAGGCGCGAGTACTTTCGCCCCAGTTCCACTTCTTCCACCGATCCCGCGAAGGGCCAGGCGCGTTACATGACCATTGAGATCGACGGACAGGATAACCAGGATGCCGCCTGGTACTACCCCGATCCCAAGCCTGTGGCGCGCCGGATCAAAGGCTATGTGGCCTTCTGGCGGGGCGTGGAAGTGGTCAAAGACAGGGAACAGGGAACAGGGAGTAGGGAACAGGGAGTAGNNGGGAACAGGGAGTAGGGAGTAGGCGCGGCGCACGAGAGTTGAATGTGAAGAATTCCGTGAAGTCATCCGCTCCCGATCAAAGCCGCGGTGCACCTCCTCCTTCCAGGGCTTCTAAACCATACTGACCGCTGGAAGTCTACTCCCTACTCCCTATTGCCTGTCTTTCAATACGCCTGCAACTGATCCAGCGGCAGCCGCACGCGGAAACAGGTCGAGCCCGGCTCCGACTTCACGCTCAAATGACCGCGGTGTTTGCGCACGATGCGCATGGCGTTGTCGAGGCCCAGGCCCAGCCCCTTGCCGGGCGCCTTGGTAGTGAAGAACGGCTCGAAGATGCGCTCCTGCAGCTCGGCAGGGATTCCTGAGCCGGTGTCCCAAATCTCCACCAGCAGCATTTCGCCTTCAAGCCGGCAAGCGATCCGCAGGCGGCCCCGGTTACCCCAGCCCGCGGACGAAGGCCGATCTCCCCCACCCCGGCCAACCAAGGAACGCTTGCTGGGGGTCCCGGTGTCCGTGGGGACCCCGGGACAGAGCGCGTCGAGCGCGTTCTCAATCAGCGCCGTCCACACCTGGTTCAGCTCGCCGCCGTAGGCGCTGATGCGCGGCAGATTCGGCGCATAATCGCGCTCGATTTCCACGCTGCTCATCCGTGAGCGGAGCATCTGCAGAGTCGCGTCCAAGCCGGCCGGAACATCCACTTCGAGAATCGGGGCGCGGTCCATGTTGGAGTAGTCCTTGACGGCGCCGATGAGATTGAAGATGCGGGCGGTGGAGTTCACGATGGTCTCTGCCGCGCGCGCGGAGCGCAGATAACGGGCGAAATACTGGAGCGAAATGCAGGCCTCGGCGGCGCTCAGGAAGCCGCGCAGTTCGTCGAGATCGGCGGTGGTGACGCCCTGCTCGGCCAACTGCGCCGCGACCTCCCATGCGCCGCCGCAGCCGATGGAATTGAGCCAGGCGCGGATGGATTCTTCGCGCGCGATGAAGCCGATAGCGTCCGATCTGGGGTCCGGCGCCAGCGATTCGCCGCTGCGCGCGAGAACCTTTTCTTCCCACGCTTCGACGCTCGACATCTGTTCCGCCGCGAGATGCAGATTGATCAGCTTGAACCGATTGGCGCGGTTGGCGCGCAGGGCGGCCAGCAGGCTGGCGGCGGCGCGCTGCGCGGCCGAAGCGGGATTGTTGAGTTCATGCGCCAGGTTGCCTGCCAGTTGCCCCAGAGCCGTGAGCTTCTCCGCCTGCTGCTCAATGCGAGTGACCTCGCGCACGCGGTCGAGCAAGGCGGAGACCACGCGCTGCGCCATGGAGGGGATGGCCGCCAGCATCTCAGGAAAAAGCGAGCGGTGAATCAGCAGCATCCACACAGGGGAAACGGCGAACCCCTGCCCGCCGTAGCCTTTCATACGCGAGAAAGGCAACAGGCCGGTCATTTGTCCGGTGCGGCCGATGAAAAGAGCCATCGGGCCGCCGTGCTGGCGGCGCACATGGATCTCGCCCTTGAGGATGAGCACCATGTGCTCGGCCGGAGCACCCTCCTCAAACAGAATGTCGCCGGGGCCGGCCATAAATTCCTGGCCATGGCGGGCGAGCCAGAGGCGATCCTCGGCAGGCAGGCCGTGCAAAGGGCCGATGTGGTCGACGGCGGCCGCGATCTCTTCGAGCGGAGTGGGAGTGGCAGGAGAGGCAACGGCAGGGGAAAGCATCCGGGGACCTCCGGGGCGCAGATTCAGGATAGAGGATCGAGGCGCGGGGTTTTCCACTCTCCGGGTGGATACAATGCGCTATTGACCCGTGTCTATTCGGGTTCAAATATGGGTTCGGCCTGTACCCCTCCGCCTGCAAGCCGAGCTAAGGCAACGGTGTAGACTTTCACTTTGAATGGCGCGTCGGCTTGGGCTATGGATGGCATCGGGCCGAGCTGCCTCTTCATCGGTTCGGGCTGGCGGCCACTGCCGCAGGAAAGAGATTCGGATGCAGATTGCTTTTGCCGCCCCGGAGTGCACACCGTTTGCCAAGACCGGCGGCCTGGCCGACGTAGTGGGCGCGCTGCCGCACGAGCTGGTCAAGCTGGGGCACAAGGTGTCGGTATTTCTGCCGTTCTACACCCGCGTGCGCCGGCATATTGAGGGTGAGCCCCGGTACGCTATCCGTTCGCTGACCATTCCTTTCCGCTCTTGCAACCGATTTGCGGGCATCGTGGACGGAGGCCGGCGCGACGGCGTGCAGTACTACTTTATAGATTGCCCGGAACTCTTTTATAGAAAAGAGCTTTATGGCCAAGGCGGTGTTGACTACGCCGACAACGCCGAGCGCTTCGGCCTGTTTTGCCGCGCCGTCATCGAGGCGTCAAAGCAATTGGGCGCGCCGCAAATCTTCCACGTCCACGACTGGCAGGCCGCGCTCATTCCCGTTTATCTGCGCACCGTCTACGCCGCCGACCCCGATTTGCGCGGCGCGGCCACGGTGCTGACCATTCACAACGCCGCCTATCAGGGCACCTTTCCGCCCAACACCACGGAGCAGCTCCTTTTGCCGTGGGATGTCTTCACCATGGACAAGTTGGAGCAGTACGACCAGTTCAACTTCCTCAAGGGCGGCATCGTCTTTTCCGATTTGCTCACCACCGTAAGCCGCCGCTACGCCGAGGAGATTCAGACGCCGGAATTTGGCGAACAACTTGAAGGCATCCTGCGCATACGAGCCGCCGATCTGCGCGGCATCCTGAACGGCGTGGACTACACGCTCTGGAATCCGGCCACGGACGCCAACCTGGCCGCGCACTACACGCCGCAACACCTGGACGGAAAACGCGCCTGCCGCAGCGATCTGTTGCATGCCTTCGGCCTGGAGGGCGTGGCGGAAACGACTCCGGTCATCGGCATCGTCACGCGGCTGGCCACACAGAAGGGCTTCGACATCGTGGCGCGCATCACCGAGGAGATTGCCGAGCGCGATGTGGCCGTGCTGGCGCTGGGCGCGGGCGATCCCTACTACGAGAATCTCTTCCGCGGCTGGGCCTTCCGGCATCCGGCCAGCGTGGGCGTGCGCATCGGTTACGACGAAGCGCTGGCGCACAAGATCGAGGCCGGCTCCGACCTGTTCCTGATGCCTTCGCGCTACGAGCCCTGCGGCCTGAACCAGATTTATTCGCTTAAGTACGGCACCGTGCCGATTGTGCGCGCCACCGGCGGCCTCGACGACACCATCGAAGAGTGGGACGCGAAGGAGGGAAACGGCACGGGCTTCAAGTTCGCGGGCTTCGATCCCAAGGACCTGCTCGCGGAGATCGACCGCGCCATCGCGGCATTCCACGACAAGAAGGGATGGACGCGGCTGATGCGCAACGGTATGGCGCGCGACTACAGTTGGGCCGGCCCGGCGAAGGAATACGAGCGCGTCTATGAGGAGGCGGCGCGGCGCAGGGCGCGACGCCTGCCGCAATGTTCCTAGCAAATGAATGATTCAAAGCCACTTGCAAGAGAAATTGCAATCTGGTCGAGTTGTGATAGATTGTAGTGAGAAAAGTTTCCAAATATTTATCTCACATGAGAGTCCTCTTTGTCATTTTCGTCGTATAATCGAAGTCAGCAAGTTCGGGCTTGCCGTGGGAGGGAAAGATGGAGAATTGCGTTAACTTCTCGCGTTGGGACTCTTGTTGCGCAAGAAAGACCCGATTCAGTCACGCCGCGCACGCGCGAGCGCGCATTCGGCGCATCCTGGCTTCGGGCGCCGGATTGAGCGTTGGCACGCTTGTGACCTACAAGTGCCAATTCTGCTTGGGCTTCCATGTCGGACACGACAATTCGAACCACCACTCGCGTGGCAGAGAAGGGAGAATTCTGTGATCGAAGATTCAGTATTGACCGAAACCTCGTGCGCAGTTGAGGTCTTTTTGGCGACTGCCCTATTGCACCAGGAACAACCGGGACGCTCGGAGTTTACAATTCAGGAAATCGTCAATCGGGCGGCTCGCGAAAACATCACTGGTGAATTGCGCTCAGGCGTGGGCGTTCACACATCGCAACACTGCGTGGCGAACAAAGCGCCAAATCCAGGGAAGCACCGGATGTTATTCGCTACGGGCAAGCACACCCGCCGTTTGCTCCTACCGGGCGACGAAGTGCATCCGGATCGGACGGGGAAGATTTTTCCGGATGCAGGCGAGATTCCGGAGAGGTACCTGCCGCTGTTGCATTGGGCGAAGAAAAGATACGAGGAAGGCGGTTCCAGGCCGATGCCGCAACCAAGGACAGGAGATTTGAAGGAGCAACAGACTTCGAAGCAGGCGGCCGAGACGCCGCAGCGATGGTTGGAGTCGCTCTTCGAGATGGAAGGGCTCGGCAAGGAGTACTGGAAGGATGTGGATCCCGACGAATTCGTGCGCAAGCTGCGCGAGGGTTGGGAATGAGCCGCATTTTTCTGGATACGAATTTCTTCATTTACTTGATTGAAGGCGTGAGCCCTCAATCGGCGCGGGCGCGATATCTGCTTCGAGCGTTCTCCGCGCGAAGGGACGAGGTCTTGACTTCGGTCATGACCCTCGGCGAAGTTCTCGTTGGGCCTTTGGGAAAAGGGGACTATGCTTTGGCGCAGCAGTATCGCAGGTTATTCCGGGGCCAGGGGATCACGGTGTTGCCTTTTGTCGAGCAAGCCGCTGAGGCATTCGCGCGGATTCGTATGGGAGGAGCTGTCAAGCCCCCGGACGCAATTCAACTGGCGACTGCCGGAACCGTGGGATGCGATCTGTTCCTGACCAATGACGACCGGCTTCAGGGAATAACGGTCCCCGGGATACACTTCATTACCTCGTTTGAAAAAGCACCGATCTGAAGAAGCATCGCCAGCCTTGAGCTAGGTTGTATCGACATATAGGGGTGTGCGGCGCTGG
>PMYE01000181.1:0-350 GCA_003171315.1 Acidobacteriaceae bacterium | reverse complement strand
CCTATATGTCGATACAACCTAAAGGCCGCTCCGCTTGAGCGGCCTCAGTTTTTTCGACATACCCGATGTGGGCACAGATCGCCGGCGCTGGTTGTGCTGCCTGTCTTTTTTCGGCTTCAACGCGCGCGGCAAGTGAGCCGGCAAACCAGCCGGCCAAACTACCCGGAGTCTGACGCGAAGATCGCGTCCAATTTTCCACAAATAAAGTGCGCACGAGAGGTCAATAGGCAGTAAATTAATTTTTAATCCAATTTTCAGAAAGCAGTGGAAGCAATGGTTTTCTCGTAGTTGGCACGAAAGGGAAGTGGATGGAAAAACTCTGCCGCTTTATGCGGCCCCCGAGGCAATTC
>PMYE01000097.1 GCA_003171315.1 Acidobacteriaceae bacterium | reverse complement strand
ATTTCATCCGCACCTACCTGGAGCGCGACATCTCGCAATTCGGCCCCCGTATACCGGCTGAGACGCTGCGACGATTCTGGACGATGCTGGCGCACAACCAGGCTCAGATTCTGAATGCAGCCAATCTGGCGCGTGGTTTAGCGGTCGATGGCAAAACGGTTGCCGGTTATCTTGATCTCTTGGTTGACCTCCTGCTGGTTAGGCGATTGCCGGCCTGGCATCGGAATGTTGGCAAGCGGCTGGTCAAGGCGCCCAAGGTGTATGTGCGCGATAGCGGAATCGCGCACGCACTGCTCGGCATTCGGGATAAGGAAACTTTGCTCGGTCATCCGGTCGTTGGCCAAACCTGGGAGAGCTTTGTCCTTGAGACTCTGATTACCGCAGCGCCGGACGGAACCGAGGCGCACTACTACCGAACCTCTAACGGAACCGATGTGGACCTTCTTCTCACGCTTCCTGGCGGAGAACTGTGGGCCATCGAGATCAAACGCACTCTGGCGCCGAAGATCGAGCGCGGTTTTCATTCTGCCTGCGCCGATCTAAACCCGCAGAAGCGATTCTACGTGTATCCAGGCTCCGAGCGATTTCCGCTTGACGACCGAACGGATGCCATCGGCGTCGTTGAACTCGCAAAGGCATTCCAATCGATAACGTAGGGGTCAACTCACCAGGCTCGCATTGTTCCAGATCGTGTTGCGCAACGCGGGTGAATTCCGGGGCAACCGCATCACTGTGTAGGATTCTTTAAGGAAGAATCTCATGAGCACGAAGCGGCAGCGCACAGCGACGGATAACAAGAAGAAGCAGATTCAGAATGAATGCTGGGCAAATCTGAGTTGGGACGATCTGGCTAATTGGGCCGGCTCGCGTTCGGTTTCGCGCGGCAGAGCTTACCAGAGCCAGGGGCGCGTCGATGGCTTGGCTGTTTCAGAAGATGGCCGGCTGTTGGCTTCGGTGACAGGCGGCGATCGCTATGCTGTCACTGTTTGGTGCGATCCGGAAAAAACGAAGGGCGGGGCTCTCTACTCGCTCTGCACCTGCCCCGTAGGCGCCAACGGCTGCAAACATGCCGTGGCTGTGGTCGCGGAATACCTGGAACTGCTCGGGAAAGACGCCGAGATTCCCGCGGCGGACCCGGGCGATGAGCGGTGGGCCATACTCTCGGACGAGGACGATGAAGCGGATGATGACGACTCTGAAGCAGATGATTTTGAGCCAGATTCAGCCGAAGACGACGACTACGAGAAAAAGCGTAAGCCTCATTGTGTGCATTCTTCAGGAGCCGGAAGTGGAGCGCGGCAAGGAACCGATGACAAGATCCGCAAACATATCGAAGCCAAGAGCCGCGAGGAATTGGCCGCGTTAGTCTGGTCGCTGACCGAGCGCTTCCCCGAGTTGCGCGAGGAGTTTCGCGACCGGATTGCGCTGGGCGAAGGCGACGTGGACCGGCTGGTGACGCAGGCGCGGCAGGAACTGAAGCGCGTTGCCTCCGAAAGCGGCTGGAGGAACAACTGGACCGGCGAAGGGTATACACCGGATTACAGCCGTCTCAAGCATCGTTTGGAGAGGCTGTTGGAGTTGAGGCATGCAGACGCTGTGGTGCTTTTGGGGCCGGAGATCATTGCGCTCGGCATGGAACAGATTGGCCAGTCGAACGATGAAGGCGAAACCGCTGAAGCTTTGGGCGAATGCATGCCGGTGATCTTCCAGGCTGTAGCCGCATCGACCCTGCCGCCGGCGCGTAAACTGCTCTTCGCCATCGACGCGCATCTGCGTGACGATTATGGCGTGATGGACAATGTGCAGGATGTGGTGCTCGAAATGCCCGTCGAGAAGGCCGCCTGGTCCGAGGTGGCAGACCTATTGGCACAGCGCTTGAAAACTCCGGTAGAGGAGGGAGATGACTTCCATCGCAGGTACCAGCGCGATCGGACCAGTCACTGGCTGATCGATGCGCTGAAGAAAGCTGGGCGCGAAAGCGAGGTGCGAGCGGTTTGCGAGCGGGAGGCCCGCGCAACGGACAGCTATGAGCGGCTGGTGAAACTCCTGGTGGATGAAAAGCGGTACGACGAAGCTGAGCGCTGGGCCATCGAGGGAATTGAAAAGACTGCCAATAAACTGCCAGGGATTGCATCGAGTCTCGGAAAACTGATGGGCGAAGCAGCCCATCTGCGTGGACGCTGGGAAACTGTAGCCGCACACGCGGCCTGGGAATTCTTTGATCACCCCAGCCGCGAGAAGTTCCATCAACTCATGACGGCCTCCGCGAAAGCAGGCTGCCAGGAGAACGTCCGCAGCTTTGCGCTCGGTATTCTGGAAACCGGCGTCTCACCGTTTTTCGCGGCGATCAAGAACAGAGAGAGCCGCAACGCAGGTGCGCCGGCGGGCTGGCCACTGCCGGTGCCCGGGTACTTATTGCCACTATTGTGCACGGATTCCAGATCGCGGATGCCTGACCGCCCTCATTACGATGTGCTGATCGATATGGCCATCGCCGACAAGCGGCACGACGATGTGCTCCGTTGGTACGACGCGATGCGCACCGGTCAGAAACAGCAAAGGGGAATCTCCTCATGGATGGGCGGCAGCGACTATGCGGATCGCGTTGCCGCAACGGTCGCCGAGTCGCATCCTGATCGTGCCCTCGAAATCTATCGCCAGCGCGTCGACGAGAATCTGTAAAGAGCGCACGTTTCGGCTTACGAAGCGGTCGCGGCGTACCTCCGCAAAATGCGTTTTATCCTGCAATCTCTCCACCGCGAGGCCGAATGGACCCAGACGCTTGAGGAGATCCGACTGCGCTACCGCAATCGCCCCCGGTTCATGGAGATCCTTGACAAATTGGACTCCAGACCGATCATTCAGCAACGGCAAGCACGTCGCTGATCGGACTACCAGAAATGCGGGTCGAAGCCCACACGCCGTGATGTGGCGCTCTGGGCAAGCCGGAGACTGGATTACTCGCCGTGACCACAAGCATTCCCTGAACAGACTCAATACTCATTGCAAAGAATGCACCTAGAAGTTCCCGTACGGGAATCTCTCGAGTAAAGCTGCGTTGATGGCGTGATTTATTCCCGTACGGTAATTTTATCTTGACTTTGCCCCGAAATAGCGCGATTATTCCCGTACGGTAATAATCGTGGTGAACCGGTGAGATACACAGCGCAAGAGATTGGCCAAATGGTCCGGACGAGCCGGAAGCAGTTGGGCGTCACGCAACGAGATTTGGCGCTGACCTCCGGCACGGGGCTGCGCTTTGTCATCGACCTCGAAAAGGGCAAGGAAACCTGCCAGATCGGCAAGGTTCTGACCGTCCTGCATACGCTGGGAATTCGGATCGCGCTGACGCCGCCGGCGGTCTCCGAGAGTAAGGTGTAGCGCATGGCGAGAACCCTGGATGTCTACCTGCACCGCGAACTGGTCGGCCACCTGATTCAGGATGACGGCGGCCAGATGGTCTTTGACTACGCGGGAAGCTGGCTGCAGAAGCCCGACGCCACGCCCTTGTCCCATTCACTGCCCTTGCGGCGGGAACGTTTCAAGCGTAATGAGTGTCGGGGCTATTTTGCCGGTATTCTTCCCGAGGAAAGCAAGCGCGAGATTATTGCCCGCAACCTTGGCATCAGTGAGCGCAACGATTACGCCATGCTGGAACGGATCGGCGGTGAGTGCGCGGGCGCCGTTACGTTCATTCCTGCTGGAGAAAACCTGCCTGCCCGCGACGACCACTACCGGGCGCTTACCTCCCACGAACTCGCTGGGATTCTCAAGGAACTGCCGCGCCGTCCACTTCTGGCTGGCGAGACCGGAATCCGCCTCTCGCTTGCCGGCGCACAGGACAAGATCGCCGTTCGTGTGGAGGGCGATGCAATCTCGCTCCCACTGGATGGCGCGCCGAGTACGCACATCTTGAAACCGGCAGTGGAGCGATTCGCCGGGGTTGTCTTCAATGAAGCCTACTGCATGAAATTGGCCGCGGCGGTCGGCCTGCCCGCTGCCAAGGCTGAAATCAGGCGCGTGGAAGACGTTGAATACCTGCTGGTCGAGCGCTACGACCGGACGCACAGCCAGGGTCCAGAGGGCGTAACGCTCGAACGCCTGCATCAGGAGGACTTTTGCCAAGCGCTGGGCATCGTCTCGGAAAACAAGTATCAAAAGGAAGGCGGGCCGTCGCTCAAGCAGTGCTTCGCTCTGCTGCGCGAGGTCTCCAGCGCGCCGGTCCTTGATTTGGCGCGCCTGCTCGACGCTGTGGTATTCAACTTCTTGGTGGGCAACAACGACGCGCACGGCAAGAATTTCTCTCTGCTCTACTGCGGCGCAGGCACAGCGAGCCAGGAGGTTCGGCTTGCACCCCTTTACGATGTCGTCAGCACACGCTACTATCCCGAGCTAACCCGCGAGATGGCGATGAAGATAGGCGGCGAGTATTCATCCGACAGAGTGTCGAAGACAAACTTCGAGCAACTGGCGGAAGACGCCGGACTTGCCAAGCCGCTTGTACGCAGCCGTGTGCCGGAGCTGGCCGAAGCGGTCCTCTCGAATCTGGATAAAACAGGAATCGAGCATCCCGTCGCCGGAGTTCTGGCCGATCAGATACGCGAGCGGTGCAGTACGTTCAGGGATCGCTTTCGGAACGGATGAACGGAATCTCGTCTCTGTCTGAACTACTCGAATTTTTCGAGTAGTTGCCACGGGACGAACTGTTCGATTTCTTCGTACACATGCACGTTACCTTCAATGATTGCACGTATTTGGACCGGGATGGATGCGGATTTTGGTTCCGGGCCAGTGCTGACAGCTTGCTTGGCGGCAGCGGGCATGGTTACTTTCATTCGATCTCAAAGTCTCCCCGGCCCCGCTTTCGACCTGCGCGGTGCTGGCTGTGCTGCACCTGGCGTTCGTGTGCCAGGTCTCTGCCTTCGACTCGCGCCCATGTCTCGGCGCGCAGTGCGTTCCTGTCGCGCTCCCGGTCGCCGCGTGGGCCAAAGACGGCCTCGGCGGTGCGCACTGCGTAGTTGGTCCAATTGCGGTTCTCTGCCTCGCGCCCCTGGCTGGCGTTTTCCTTCAGAGCTTGCGTGATGGCCTGTCGATCGTGGCCCGTTACGCGCATTCTTACCGCAATCATCCAATCAAGCTGTGAGGCGTTCAGCACCTCGATTCGATTAAAGATGTCGGCCTTGTGCAACTGATACGACCTGCTCGGCGACGGCATTCCAGCCGGAATTACCGGAACTGGCCGGCCCTCGCTGGGACCGCGATCGCTTTCCCGGCGCAACTCTGGATTGTTGATCTTGAATCCATGTTGCGCGGCAAGTTCTGCGCACAATTGCTTGAACTCGTCGGGGCCGGTGATGGTTAGTGTTCCCCACTTCTGTACGCCCAATTGGAGCGCGGCTAAGACTGCAGCCTCATCCTGCGCTTGCCAGACGTCAATGCGCTTGCCACGGTCCGTGAAGCTGACGTGGCTTGGATCGGAGCGTGATGAATAGTGAATTTCAGCCAACTGCGAGTGCGAGGACTGATGCACCTGCGCGGTGAAGTCGCGGATGTCGCGCTTGCGTGGTATCTCGTCCCCGTCTCCGAGAATTGCAGGATCGGGCGTTTCCGTATCCCGATACTTCCATTGCTCCGCGAGCTGTAGCTCTCCCTGCTCTACAAGAAACTGCTCGAAGGTCTTCCGCCGGCCGAACCTTATTCGCAGACTGTCACGCTCGCGTTTTTGTCGCTCCATCAGTTCGGCTCTGCGCATGGCGTGGTCGGCGGCCAATAGGCTCCTGGCAACATTCAGGGCATTGCCGGACCACTTGCCGCCCTGGTATAGCGCGGACCGCTCTTTGCGGAACTCCGTAGACTGCATCTCACGCGCTGCGCTATGTTCCATGCGCTGCTGGACTTGGGCAGTGTCCTTTTGTTTGCGGTTCGCTCCGAGTGTCTTTCGATACTCAGCCCAGTTCGCTGGCATATCCGGGAGAAGAGGCTCCTCTGTGCGCGGCTGCTGCAGCCTTGTATTGCTGCGGCTATCAGGCTGGAATTCACCCAACCGCTCTTCCATCCGAGTCCTGCTGAATTCACGACCGATGCAAGAGGCCTTGAGCGGCTGGTCTCCCACCCAAAGCATTGCGCCGCTGCCTTTCCGCTCATAGCGCATATCAACCTGGGCCAGCCCTTCATGCACCTGCGCCCACGTTTTCGCATTGCGCAGAATTGGCGCTGCCCTTTCCTGCGCGATTCATTCGCAGGATTTTTCTCCCGTCGCATTTTCATAATCCAGCGCTTTCGAACGTGGATGAGGCTCGCGCACACTGCTGGCACGCATCACTTCACCACTTCGGCCTGCAATATAACGAGCGTTCTTCTCTGCCTCCCAACCCTGCGCATGGATAATCTCTGCGATGGCTTTGTGTGCTTTGTCGATACACCATCCCTTGTCTTCTACGCGAAACGTATCGGGATGCACGCGATTGAGAACGACATGAAGATGGTAGTTCTCAGTGTTGCGGTGCAATGCAAACACGGCAAGATGGCCGCCGCGCAAACCGAGATGCCGTTTCAGGATTTCGACGGCTTCATTGCATTGCGCCTGCGTCGGCTGTTCGCCTTCCTTCCAACTCAGCAGCCAATGATCAACAGGGTCTTTGCTGTGAGTCGCTTCCATTGCAAGAGCAACCATTTCGGCGCGCTGCCCTTGCTGCGAGTCCGAATAGAAGTTTCCGCTCGCTCCGATGTACTCCGCTTTCTGTGCGTCTGCGTGCCCATCGGCCTCGATATAGTCGAGCAAGCTGCCAATGCGTGCTGCCTTGCTTGACTGCGTCTTCGGATTGGTGATGCACTTAACGATCATTGTTGGCGACTCGTTCTATAGCTGCGCGCAATGCGCGAATAGTCGCGACGTACTCGTCCGCGACTTCGCTGTGCTGGGCGAGCTTGTTCATCGCATATTTCTGGAGGCCACCCAACGGCGTAGCGCCCGAATCATCGTCAGGTCAGTCGCGGAGTGGATCCTTTTGCCAAAAGCGCGCCTACGAACGAATTCGCTAATGCTCATCCCGGCAAGGTCGGCATCTTCGCGGAGTCGTACGCTCTGACGCCGTTAGCCGCATTTCAAATCGCGAGGCGGCGCGATCTATGGCTCGTGAAGTAAAAGGCATTGTATTTTCTTTACGCGAAGCGTGCGCGGTTACCTTCGGGATGAGCCTCGATGAGACAAGCGTAGCGCGGAGCATCAGAGGCAACGGGTTGGACGAAACATGGCGAAGCCAGGTGTACGGACAACCCGCATCCTGTAACACTTCTTGAAATAACGCTCTGCTTCCGAATAAGGAACGTTGGCATCCATTGTGAAGAATGAAGCAAATCCTTCTGGAATGTGATTTCCAAGTGGATCGCTCATGAAGTCTCTGTTGGCTTCTACCGCATCGTCGCCGAGCACAGGATTCAGCACCCAGACTTTAGACTTCCTTGCCTTCAAAAGCGATAAAAGTCCTTTGAGCTTTTCTAAATATCTTGCAATCGCTTGGTGCTCGTACGAGATGCGGGGAGGTTTCGTATTGGATTTGTATCCTTCCGCTGACCTGCCCCGTTTTTCTCAT
>PMYE01000045.1 GCA_003171315.1 Acidobacteriaceae bacterium | reverse complement strand
ACCCCCATCGGCAACTACGCCGAGCTCGAAGGCACTTCCGAGTGGATCGACCGCACCGCCCTCCGCCTCGGCGTCGATCCCATTGAGTACATCACTCTCAGTTATGGCCGCCTCTTCGACCTGTGGCGCGAACGGCGCCATAGCGCCGCACAGGACCTGACCTTTGCCGCCGTCGCAGGCCGCGTGCAACATGCTGTCTGCGCTCCGCGATCTTTTTTTGAGCGCGCATGATGAAAGATCGTCTCCGCAGGCCGCGCTGTGTGGTTTCTCCTTGGCGCTTATTGCATGGCAGCCGCAACGCAATCGCCCTGCGCCTTCAAGGTTGTGTCGGCGGCATGCCATTTTGTTCGCTGATCGTTTGGAGTGGCCGATTACATGGGTCATTTCAAACGCCTTGTGCCCGGCGTCTTCCAGTCTGTTTTCATAGATGATTCCGCAAAAGTTGCAACAAGTCCCGTCTCAGCAACGACATGGAATATCATAGGCATTGGGGAGACGTTACTGCCTTATGCCGCACGTTCCGAGGGACTCCGCTGTCCCGGATGAGATTACGTTAAACGTCGCGCTTCTCGGACCCGACGAACAACGCCGCAAGGCAGTTGCCGCCGCCCTGGCCCGGCACCCCGGCGTGCGCTGCCACGAGTTTTCCTCTTTCCCTCCCAAGCTCGAAGATCTGCCCCGGATGCTGGCGCAAGCCTACGAAGCCGTCATCATCGATGCGGACAGCGAACCGGACTACGCCTTCGCGCTCGCTGAAAGCCTTTGCGCCAACGGCCGCACCTATGTCATGGCCTACTCCGCGAAGGCGGATATGAAATTGGCCGTCCGCTTCATGCGCGCCGGCGTACGGGAGTTTTTCACTCTGCCCCTCGATCCCGCCGAGGTCTCCGCCGCTTTCGTACGCGCATCCACCCGCCGTGCGGCGCCGCCGCGGGAAGGTAGCACCGCCGCCAAGCTCTTTGTCTTTTTGGGCGCAAAAGGCGGCTGCGGCGTCACCACTCTGGCCTCCAACTTCGCCCTGGCGCTGGCTCAGGAGTCCGATAAAAACACGCTGCTTATCGATCTCGGCCTTCCCATCGGCGATGTGGCCATCAATCTGGGCATTGTTACTGACTACTCCGTTGCCACCGCTCTGCAGAATCCCCATCGGCTGGATGCCAATATGCTCTCCACAATCGTGGTCAGGCATAGTTCGGGATTGTCCGTGCTTGCTGCCCCGGCAGACTTCACCGAAAATCCGCCATCCACATCCAGGGACGCCGTCGACAAGCTCCTGGCGCTTACCCGCGAGACCTACGATTTTGTCGTCGTCGATGCGGGATCGAGAGTGGACCTGATGGGCTCGACTTTGTTTGAACCATCCGCCGTCATTTTCCTGGTCACACAGGTGGGCGTCTCGGAATTGCGCAATGCCAACCGCATGATTTCGAGGTTTTTTGCCGCACGGGACGAAAATTTGCAGATTGTGCTCAACCGCTTCAAATCCAGCGATTTGCTTTTTGATGAAGCGCAGATCACCAAGGCCCTCACCAGGCCCGCGCAGTGGAAGATTCCCGACGATTACGCCTCTGCGCGCAGGAAGCGCGAGACCGCGGCTCCCATGATCATGGTCGACTCCGCAATTGCGGAGAGCATTCGCTGGATGGCCAAGGCTGCTGCCGGGCTGCTCCCCGAGAAAAACGGAAAGAAAGGCTTCTTTAGCTTCCTGCGCTGAGAAAAGCAGGGACCAGGCGATCGAGGGAACGAGCAAGACAGAGATTTACGCCACCGGGCCGCGCTCTTGCTGCGCAGCCGAGCCCAGGTCAAATCAAGCTGAAACGGAATCGGGATCGAACAGCATCCTGCGCTGCGTACGGCCCTGACCCCTGACCACTGACCACTGTTTTCACGCTCCGTGGCATTTCTTGTACTTCTTGCCGCTGCCGCAGGGGCACGGATCGTTGCGCCCGACTTTTTCCCCTGTCCGTCGCTGCGTGGGCTGGCTCGATTCTCCGCCGCCTTGCCGGCTGGCCACTGCAAGTTCCCGCTCCTTCTTGCGGTGGAAATCCTTCTCCAGCTCGTCAATGGTCGTTGTAGGCTGGCGCACGGCAATCGCGATCTCCCGCGGCGCTCCGTCGCCCGCAAGCGGCTGAGCGGCACTGGCCACCGGCGGCGCTTTGGGCACGGTACGCTGCGGGCGCGGCGCCGCATCCACAGGCTGCCCGTCCGGCCCGATGATCTGCATCCGGAACAGGAACCGCGCCGTGTCTTCCTGGAACTTCAGCATCATCGCCTCGAACATTTCGAAGGATTCCCGCTTGTATTCCACCAGCGGATCCCGCTGCGCATAGCCGCGCAGGCCGATTCCTTCTTTCAGGTGGTCCATCGAGAGCAGATGATCTTTCCAGAGCCCGTCAATCACGCTCAGCATCACCATCCGCTCGTGGTAGCGCATGGTCGCCGCGCCCAGGATTTTCTCCTTCGCCTCGTAAGCCTCGGTCAGCTTGCCGAAGATCTCCTCGCCCAGCTCGTGCCGGGTAAGCTCTTCCGGCTTGGTGCCCGACGCAGTGAGATCGAATCCGAAGTGGTCGACAAGTTTCTCTCCCAGCCCTTTGAAATCCCACTCATGCTGCCGCGCGCGCTCCGGCACGTGCTCGTCGAGCAGGCCGCTCAAGATTCCGCCGACGTAATCCTCCAGGATCAGCTCCCGCTGCTCGACGCCTTCGAGCAGTTGCCGGCGCAGGCCGTACACCGCCTCGCGCTGCTTGTTCATCACGTCGTCGTATTCCAGCAGATGTTTGCGGGCCTCGAAGTTCTGCGCCTCAACGGCTTTCTGCGCGCCCTCAATGCGCTTGGAGATCATGCGTGACTCGATGGGCACGCCTTCCTCCATGCCCAGCCGCTCCAGCAGCGTGCTCACCCACTGCTTGGCGAAGATGCGCATCAGGTCGTCTTCGAGCGAGAGAAAGAAACGCGACTCGCCGGGATCTCCTTGGCGGCCCGCGCGCCCGCGCAACTGGTTGTCGATGCGCCGCGACTCGTGCCGCTCCGTGCCGAGAATGAAAAGACCCCCTGCCGCAATCACCTCTTCGTGTTCGCGTTGTGCGCCTTCGGCGTGGCCTTTATAGGTTTCGGCCCAATCCCCCTCGGAAACTTCGAATTCCTGGCCGGAATAGTAAAAGCGCAGGAAGCCTTTGGGCGCCATGGGATTGATGGCGCCCTCGGCCACGCTGATGGCGCGCGCCTTGCTGCTCCCGTTCGCATCCTTGGTCTTGACCAGTTCTTGTCGCGCCATGAACTCGGCGTTGCCGCCGAGCAAAATATCGGTGCCGCGGCCGGCCATGTTGGTGGCGATGGTCACCATGCCTCGGCGACCAGCCTGCGCCACATATTCGGCTTCCTTCTCGTGCTGCTTGGCGTTCAGCACCACGTGGCGCACGCCCTTGCGCTGCAGGATCGCCGACAGCCGCTCCGACTTTTCAATCGACACGGTGCCCACCAGCACCGGCTGCCCCGTTTCGTGCAGCTCCGCGATGTTGTCGGCCGCCGCGTTATATTTTTCCTTCTCGGTGCGAAACACCACGTCGGGATTTTCCAGCCGCAGCAGCGGCTTGTTCGTCGGAATCACCACGATCTCGAGCTTGTAGATCTTCTCGAACTCGGCCGCCTCGGTCTCCGCCGTGCCCGTCATGCCGCTCAGCTTCTGATACAGGCGGAAGTAATTCTGGAAAGTAATCGTGGCCAGCGTCTGATCTTCCTTGCGGATGCTCACGCCCTCCTTGGCCTCGATCGACTGGTGCAGCCCGTCGCTCCACCGCCGGCCGGGCATCAGGCGGCCGGTGAACGTGTCCACGATGATCACTTCGCCGTCCTTCACCACGTAGTCCACGTCGCGCTTGTAGAGTGCGTGCGCCTTGATGGCCGTCTCCACGTAGTGCTTCAGTTCCCAGTTTTCCGCGTCGGCGATGTTGCCGATGCCCAGCACCTTCTCGATCGTCTCCCATCCGGAGTCCGTGACGCCGATCGTGCGCTGCTTCTCGTCCACGATATAGTCGCCGCTCAGGTACTTCTCGCCCTCGCCGAGCCGGATGCCCAACTGTTCCTGGCGCCGCGTGTCGCTCCACTCCACCTCTTCGCCCATCTCCAGTTGCGGAATGATCCTCCGCACCCGGGCGTACTTGTCCGTCGTCTGGTCCGTCGGGCCTGAGATGATCAGCGGCGTCCGCGCCTCGTCGATCAGGATCGAGTCCACTTCGTCCACAATCGCGTAGTAATGCCCGCGCTGCACGCAGTCTTTGATCTCGAACTTCATGTTGTCGCGCAGGTAGTCGAATCCGAACTCATTGTTGGTGCCGTAGGTGATGTCGGCGCCATAGGCGGCGCGGCGCTCATTGTCGTCCAGATCGTGAACGATCACGCCCACCGTCAGCCCCAGAAACTCGTAAATTTTTCCCATCCACTCGGCGTCGCGCTTGGCCAGGTAGTCGTTCACCGTGACCACGTGCACGCCATGACCCAGCAGCGCATTCAGGTAGCAGCTCAGCGTAGCCACCAGCGTTTTGCCTTCGCCGGTCTTCATTTCGGCAATCTTGCCCTGGTGCAGCACCATGCCGCCGATCAACTGCACGTCGAAGTGCCGCATATTCACCGCGCGCCAGCCCGCCTCGCGCACCACCGCGAAGGCCTCGGGCAGAACCTCGTCCACAGCCTCCCGCTCGGCCTTCTTCTTCTCTTCCTCGTCGGTAATTCCTTCCAGCCGCGCCGCAATGCGCGCCCGGAACTCGCCCGTTTTCGCCTTCAGCTCTTCGTCTGAGAGCTTCTTCGTCTCCGGCTCCATCGCGCTGATTTGCATCATGATAGGCATGAGCCGCTTGATGAACCGCTCATTCGCCGTGCCGAAAATTTTGGTCAGAATCTTATCGAAAAACACAGGTTTCTCCGCTTACCAGTGTAAATGGCGAGGGTTAAGCCACGATGACTTGTCGCGGTAGCTCGGGGCATCGTGCACGCAAGAGAACAAACCCGCGACAGCTTTGCCGGAGCTTCACGCTTGCCGCGCAGCGCGGGAATGGCTAAGCGTCGGGCGAAAAGGAAATACTGGGCGGCGTACCAACCGAGCGTGCTCTGATAGATGAACGGCATGTCACCTGAGAGCTTGAACATTGAGGCGAGCTTTTCGAAGAATTCGAGGATTCCTTCCAGCCGGGAATGGTTCCATTCGTCGTTGCCTGGCGCACGGACGGCCTGGCGCGCTTCGATCAGTTCTTTCGAGTTCCATTCTTTGTCGAGGTCGGGATAAGTGGGAAATGCGAGCTGTCGCTTGATGAGGTAACCTTGCCAGACTACGACGTCCGCCGCAATCAGACCTACGAACAGGGTTGCGTAAGTGGTCGCGGCTTCCCAGGAGCCGCAGTATATCGAGCGGATCAGAGCTCCCAGGGGGATCAGTGTCACCATGATGCTGAGGAATGCAATGATGTGTCTGTGCGTCAATGCGGTCATTTCCGTCATACATCCTCGAGCTTGGCCGTAGTTGGCATGAAAGAAGTGCAACAGAAACCGAAGCGCTTGGGTTTCTCATTCTACACGACCAATGAAAAGCCCCCGGAATGCTTAGCCGGGGGCTTGTTGAGGCTCGACCAAAGTTCGAATCAGTTGCTGAACAGCAGAACGCCTGCCGCCTTGATGTCGCGCTTCCTGGGCCGGCCCCCGCGGCGGCCGTTCCGTCTTGCGGCAGCTATTTTAGCCGCGCTTCTCGATTTGCCGCCCAGTGCGCCAAATGGTCAGGCTTACAGGCAAACACGGGCAATCGGTATCTAAAATACAGCGAATCGTTATCAAGAATACAGGCCATGATACAGACCATCGGAATCAACAAAACACGGCATAAACCGAAGCGCTTGGGTAATTGCCCCCCAAACAGCAAGGCACATGCACCGCGCGGTGGCGGCGTGCCAATCGCTCCAACCCTTCGTATAGCTACCATGCGCAGTTTCCACACTACACCGAAGCGCTTGGGTAATTGCCCCCCAAACAGCAAGGCACATGCACCGCGCAGTGGCGCGTGTCAATCGCTCCAACCCTTCGTCTAGCTACCGTGCGCAGTTTCCACACTAAACCAAAGCGCTTGGGTTATTCTCAGACTTTTTGATGATCCATGCCGGACTGTGTCTCAAAAACGGACCTTCAGTCAGGGCGCGTCCTTAAAGCACCCTCTGTGATGAGCTGAAAGACCGTTCTAGGGAACCTCTGCGCAGGTGCGTGATTTTTTGGCGACGGGGCGGCAACAGATGGTTCTCTCAATTTTGAAGCAGTTTTTTGCCGAAAAGTGTGGGCTGCTGGCTGCTTGTTTGCCTTCTTGTGGCCTTTTTCCGGCCTCTGGAGACACTACGCCCGTTGCAGAGCCAGCCGGTTGCGGTGCTGGTACAGGTTCACCAGCGCGAAGGCCGCGCACAGCCACTGGTGGTTCTTCCAGATGCCCCGATAGCGCACCTTGGTAAATCCGAAGACGCGCTTGAGAATGCGGAACGGATGCTCGACCTTGGCTCTCACACGAGCCTTGGTGGTGTTTTTGCGTTTGGCTTCTTCATCCACATAGTTCTTGTATTTGGTGCGACGGCAAGTCATGTCTTGTGCCTTGGGCGCGACGGCGCGGATCGCCTCGCTCTGGCCCTGATAGCCGCCATCGCCCCACACCTTGCGTTCGTCGCCGTGCAATAAGTCGGGCAGCATATGTTTATCTGCCACGCTGGCCGCCGAAGTGGCGACTGAATGCACCACCGTCTCCTTGCTGTCCACGCCAATGTGCGCCTTGGCCCCGAAGTACCACTGGTTGCCCTTCTTGGTCTGATGCATCTCCGGGTCGCGCTTGCCGCTGGAGTTCTTCGTCGACGAGGGCGCGTGGATGATCGTCGCGTCCACGATGGTGCCGGTCGAGATGCGGATGCCCTTGCTTTCCAGATAGAGGTTCACCGTCATCAGCATTTCGCCGCACAGATCGTGCTGCTCCAGCAGGTGGCGGAAGCGAAGGATCGTGGTCTCGTCCGGCGCCGCGGCCGTGCCAAGATCCACTCCGGCGAAGCGCCGCAGCACCGCCGACTCATAGAAAGCCTCTTCCATGCCCGGATCGGACAAGCCGAACCACTGCTGCAAAAAGTAAGTCCGCAGCATGATCGCCAGACCCACAGGCTGCCGCCCGTTGCCTGCCCTGGGATAATGAGGCTCAACCAGCGCCAATAGCTCAGCCCACGGAACCACCCGGTTCATCTGCTCCAGAAACAGCTCCCGTTTGCTCTTGCGCCCATACTTCTCGAAACTCGACTGCGATGCCAACGTCTGCTGAAAACGCGCCATCCGCTTCATGCTCCCAGTTTATCCAAATAGAACGCAGAATACAGACTTGTGCAGAGGTTCCTTAAAGACGGCAGGATGATCTG
>PMYE01000080.1:11617-11932 GCA_003171315.1 Acidobacteriaceae bacterium | reverse complement strand
TCAGCAGGTCCTTCTTCGCGTCCCTAAACCGCCCGTCGCCGCGCTCCCCGCGAATGTCTGCCTCTGTCATTCCATAGGTGCGGATCGTCGTGCCCGTCGCTCCATCAATAATGGCGATCCGGCTCTCGATCAGTCGCTGAAGCGGATGTTGGGGAACCTTAGTCATTTCTTCTCCGGGATTTACGGCCCTTTCATCCAGCATATCTTGGTCTGTGCCCCGCCCGAACCAATCCGCGCCGAACGCGCCCCTGCAAGCCCTGGACGGCCGCAACCACCGCCCGAACGGCTAACCCCGCTAACACCGCTAGCTCCGCT
>PMYE01000080.1:0-11604 GCA_003171315.1 Acidobacteriaceae bacterium | reverse complement strand
CCGTCTCGCGCACCCGCGAGTCCTTCTCCGCCAAAATCGCCGACATCGCCGCCATGACGCGCGTCGTTGACGAGAGTGCCCTTGACGAACTCGAAGCCGCGTTGCTGACAAGCGATCTCGGCGTCCAAACCACCACCGCTATTCTCGACGCCCTTCGCGATCACGCCCGCCACCAGGCCATCGAGAGCGGCGCCGAGCTTCGCCAACTCTTAAAGGAGCAATTGATCGCCATTCTCAGTGCCCCGCAAGGGGCGGCTGCCACACCGCAGGTGTCGCCAAAGGTCACCTTCCTCGTCGGCGTCAACGGCACCGGCAAAACCACGTCGATCGGCAAGCTCGCCGCCTTTAGCCGCGCTCAAAACCGCTCCGTCCTCCTCTGCGCCGCCGACACCTTTCGCGCCGCTGCAATCGAGCAGCTCGAAATCTGGGCCTCCCGCTCCGGCGTCGAGATGATCAAAACGCGGCCGGGCGGCGACCCCGCAGCCGTCCTCTACGACGCCATCTCGGCCGCCAAATCCCGCTCCATCGACGAGCTCTATGTCGACACCGCCGGCCGCCTCCACACCAAAACCGGCCTCATGGACGAACTGGACAAGATGCGCCGCACTGCCCAGCGCCTCGTCCCCGGCGCGCCCCACGAAGTCCTCCTCGTCATGGATGCGACGACAGGACAAAATGGCCTCCAGCAGGCCCGCCTCTTCACACAGTCCGCCGGAGTCACCGGCATTCTCCTCACCAAGCTCGACGGCACCGCCAAAGGCGGCATCACCGTCGCCATCGCCCGCGAACTCAACCTTCCCGTGCGCTACGTCGGCGTCGGCGAAAAAATGACCGACCTGCTCGAATTCTCGCCCACAGAATTTGTCGACTCTCTGCTGGAGTAACCGATTCGGAAAGATCAGCTAACCTTCTGCCCGTCATCCTGAGCTAAAAAAAGGATTGTCATCCTGAGCGGAGCGTTCTTCACTCCGAGCAAGAAAATCGCGTGTCATCCCGAGCGAAGCGCCTCTCAGCGGAGCCGAGGGACCTGCTTTTGCTTTTCGTATTTATTCCTTGATCTCTATTCCCAGTCTTTGTCATCCTGAGCGGAGTTTGCCGCGCTTTTGGCGGCAAACGGAGTCGAAGGATCTGCGGTTGCTTTTCAACGATGCCTGGATACGCCACTCTAGAATCGGTTGCATAAAGCCAGTTTTTAAAGGGAACGAGTTTACTCGCGCCGCGAACGCCGCAAAGGAGTCGTGGTTTAGCCCCTATCTAAACTCTCGCGTGCCAATGCGGCGGATGGTCTTGCTTGACCAACAGGAACGAATCTGGACGCATGCCTGCCCACCAGCACTTCACGGCGTCGCCGTAGAGTTTTACTGCTTCCTCTACCTTCTTGCTCTCAGTCGGATGGCACTGAGCGCCAATGATGACTTCCTTGAGCACGAGGGGCGGTCCGAACTCGATCCAGTTGAGCCCCTTTGCGTCCGGTGGATCGTCAAGATTCACGAACATCCGTACCTCCTGTTCATAGCTCCAGCTCTCGTGCTTGGTGCGCAGCAGGCGATTTGCGAGGTCGAAGTTCACATCCTCCGGGTCACGGATTTGTAGGAGATTCGGCTGATAGAGGACGTCCGTGTCGTAGTTAGCTCCGGGATCGCCCATAGGGATGTCGAAGCCGAGGCAGATGCCTTTATGAGAATCGCCGTAATGGCTCCAGAGCAGCAGGTTGTCCCAGTTCCGGCTGAAGCACAGGATTGCTGTCGTCTTCCAGACACCCGAGGTGACAGCATCCGCCGCCTTCGAAACCGCCGGATCAGTGGTGTCCAGCGGACAAAGGTCAAACGGGTCGTTCAGGTCCTCAATCGTTGAGAGCTTAAGCCGCTTCTTCTCTAGGTTGCTGATGCCGTACTGGGCGTTTGTGAATTTGTAAACGCGTTTACTCATGGGCGAGCCTCCTGCGCACAAACCTGAACCCAGCAAGCTTTTCGAACAATCTCATATCATGCAGCCAATCGCGCAATCTTGACGCGCCGGTTGCGCATGGCCTTCGCCAGATCGTAATTGGCCTGCAGCCTGGTCCAAATTTCGGGAGAAGTGCCGAATGCCTCGGAAAGGCGCACGGCCATCTCGGCCGATACGCCGGTCTTGCCGTGGATCATCCGCGACAGATTCGCCCGCGTGATCTTCAGGTGCGCGGCCAAGGCGGAAACAGTCAAACCGAGACCTTCCATGTGCTCCTGAATGATCTCGCCCGGGTGTGCGGGGTTATGCATCATATGCTCTTCTCCCTCAGTGATAATCCTGATAGTCGACTAAAATCGCGTCTTCGCCCTCAAATTTGAACGTGATGCGCCAATTGCCGCTGACACGCACAGACCAATGGTCTTTCAACTTTCCTTTGAGCGGGTGCAAATGCCAACCCGGCACATTCATGTCTTGCGGCGACGCGCTGGCGTCAAGCAATGTTAATTGCCTGCGGAGCTTCGTCGCGTGCGCCGGCTGGATTCCTGCTTTGCTGTCGGTGCGGTAAAAATTCTCCAGTCCAGCATGACGGAAGCTCTTAATCATCTGTATAGTGTATTGACACGATATACAAAAGTCAAGGGATTCTTCGGTATGTAGCTTACATCCCTGAAGTCAGACTCCTCACGGCGTGTACACTTGAAGGTTCCGCAGGATGCGCGCACGATGAATTCCTCCGACCAAGACGCCCACTGGATGCGACGCGCCCTCGAGCTGGCGCGCCGCGGCATCGGCGTCACCTCGCCCAATCCAGCCGTTGGCTGCGTCATTCTCGACCGCGCCGGCGAGGTCATCGGCGGGGGCTGGCACGAGTACGGCCTCCTCGACCATGCCGAAATCGTCGCCCTCAAAGCCGCGCAGCAGCACGCGCCCGACCGTGTCCGCGGCGGCACGGCCTACGTCACCCTCGAGCCCTGTTCGATCACAGGCCGCACTCCGCCCTGCGCCGGCGCGCTCATCCAGGCTGGCCTCGCCCGCGTCGTCGCCGCCACCATCGATCCCAACCCCGCTGTCGCCGGTCAGGGACTTGCCGCCCTCCGCGCCGCGGGCATTCAAACCTCCGTCGGCGTCTGCCAGGCCGAAGCCCGCCGTCTCAATGAGGGTTTCGCCCGCTGGATTCAGCACCGCCGTCCCTTCGTGCTCATGAAGGTCGCCATGACCCTTGACGCGCGCATCGCGCCGCCGCCCGCGCAACAAACTCCCCGCGCGCCCTACTGGATCACCAGCGAAGTCGCCCGCGCCGCCGTGCAGCAGTTGCGCTGGGCCGCCGACGCCACGATGGTCGGCATCGACACCGTCGTCGCCGACGACCCCTGGATGACCGACCGCAGCGGCCTGCGCCGCCGCCGCCCGCTCCTGCGCATCGTCCTCGACTCCGCCCTGCGCATGCCCCTCGACTCCAAGCTCGTCTCGACCGCGCAAAACGACGTCGTCGTCTTCACCGTCTCCCACGACGAAACCCGCGCCATCGCCCTGCGCAACCGCGGCGTCCGCGTCGAAGTCCTCCCCGCGGACACCGGGGTCGCGGAGCGGGGGGGCGACAGGTCTTCGTCGCCGGGGCGGCAAGCCGGCCGCGTCCCGCTCGAGAAAGTGCTCTTGAAGCTCGGCGAAGAAGGCGTCCTCACCCTCCTCACCGAAACCGGCACGCGCCTCAACACCGCGTTCCTCGACGCCGGCCTCGTCGACCGCCTCCATCTCTTCATCTCGCCGCAGATCATGGGCTCCGACGCCGTCCCCGCCTTCCGCGGCCTCACCAGCTTCGTTCACTTGGCCGATGTCGAAGTCGAGCGCTACGGCGACGACCTCGGCCTCAGCTCCCTCCTCCGCGACCCCTGGCCGCCCGCGCAGAATTCCTGAGCCTATTCCGGACCCATCGCGTCCAATACAATTAGGCAGTACGGTTCCGGCCCAGCCCCTTGGGCCGCCTCGCCAGCAGCAAGAACGGAAAGGCAAAGCTTGACGCTCTCTACGCCCCTCATCACGGCTGTCGTATCCGTATTCGGCCTCGTCGGCGTGCTCACCTGGCGCGTGCGCGAGGGCCGCACCGCCGTGACTCTGAAGAAGATCGTGATGCCGCCCCTGGGCATGGCCACCGGCTTTTGCATGTTCTTTGCCCCACAGTGCCGCATTCCCTGGGAGTGGGGCGTCGGAGCTTTCCTCATCGGAGCCGTCGTTTTCGCCTATCCGCTGCTGCTCACCTCCGACCTCCATCTACAGAACGGCGTGATCATGATGAAACGCTCCAGCGCATTCTTCGCGGTCATTGTCGTGCTTGCCCTGGTCCGCTACCTCGCGCGCGGCTACTTTGACCGGTACCTTTCGCTGTTGCAGACTGGAGCCCTGTTCTATCTGCTGGCCTTCGGCATGATCCTGCGCTGGCGCTTGAAGCTCCTCTTCGCCTGGCGCACCCTCACGGGCAGCCAGGCCCTCGGCGCAACCCCAGTCCCCGAAGAAGCAACCTCCAGCGAATAATCCTCAACCCGGTTCCACCTGACTCCGCCAACCCCGCCAACCCCGCTATCTCCGCTAACCCCGCTGTTCCCTGATCCCTGTTCCCTGATCCCTTACACTGTATCCATGTTCACCGGCATCATCGAACAGACCGGAACCCTCGTCAGCCTCACCGACCGTGGCGGCGTCCGCCGCATCACCGTCGAAGCTCCCGGCATCGCCTCCCGGCTTCGTGAAGGCGACTCGCTCGGTGTCTCCGGTGTCTGTCTCACCGCGCTCGACCCCGACCCCACCTACTTCCACGCCGACCTAGCGCAGGAAACCCTCGATCGCACCTCCCTCGGCTCTCTCGCGCCCGGCGCTAGCCTCAATCTCGAGCTGCCCACCGCCGCCGGCAGCCCCCTAGGCGGCCACATCGTTCAGGGCCACGTTGACGGCACGGGCGTCCTCACCGCGCTCGACTCCGTCATCCCCGAATCGAGCCCTCAATTCGACCGCCAGACCACCGACTGGACCCTCAAGGTCCGCGTCCCCGAGAACGTCCGCCAGTGGATGGTCCACAAAGGCTCCGTCGCCGTCGAAGGCATCAGCCTCACCATCGCCGCCTTCGACGGCGAGGAGACCGCCATCGCCATCCTGCCCCTCACCTACTGGCGCACCAATCTGCATACGCTCGCCGTTGGCGCGCCCATGAACATCGAGGCGGATGTGCTGGTCAAGCTCGCCGCCATGCAGATGCAGGCCGCGAAAAAGCCCGAATTCGACCTGACCGCTGCCTGGCTCGTGGCCAACGGGTTCTAGGAAAAGCTCGCAGTGCCGGCTTCGCGCCGGCGAACTGACAACCGTGAACTGAGAACTGCGGACCCTCGGAGGCGCCCCATGATCTGCACCCAATGCGGTTCCCTGATGGATCAGACCGACAAGAATTCGTTCTCCGGCCGCGTAATCCGCGAGTACTTGTGCCAAAAATGCGGCCACACCGATTGGGAAGACGACGGCGTCGCTCTCTGGCAGGTCCTCCACGACGCCCGCGAACAGGACGAAGCCGAAGCCGCCGCGCGCGCGGCGGAAAACGCAGCGACCGCGCAGCCCGAATCACAGCAACCGCCCGGGTGCCCCAGAGCCTGCCCTGAGCCTGTCGAAGGGTCCCTCGCTTTTGGGGACCTGGGTGTGTCGCCCAACCCGAATCCGCGCACTTCGCTCTGGCAACGCCTCATCAACCACGTCCGGCGGGGCAAGTAGAAATCCGCAATCGATTTATGCTATGATATCGACTAGTCGAATTGACTAGTCAATGTTATGCAGACGATTCAGGCATCCGAAGCCAAAACCCACTTCCTGCGCATCCTGGACGATGTGGAGCGCGGAAACACTGTGACTGTGACCCGGCGCGGCAAAACGGTTGCCCGAATTGTTCCAGTTCCTCCCGGCGATGAGGAGCGCCGCGAACAAATCGCGCGGGCCATGGCGAGTATTCTTGAAATCCGCAAGCGCACAAAACCGGTTTCTATCCAGGAAATCCTGACTGCACGCGACCAAGGACGCCGCTAGCGATGCGCTTCGTTCTCGATGCCTCTGTAACCATCAGCTGGGCGATGCTGGACGAATCGAATCCCGTAGCGGACCTGGCTTTTTCGGCGCTTCGATCGGGGACGGCCGTCGCTCCGGCGATCTGGTGGTACGAGGTTCGTAACATCCTCGTCGTGAACGAACGGCGTCGGCGCATCGCGCCTGCGGATTCCAATCGCTTCCTCGTCGATCTTCAGGCGCTTGACATTGCAATTGACAACGATCCCGATAGCTCGGCAGTACTGGATTTGTCTCGGCGGCTGGGCCGATCGATATACGACGCGGCCTATCTCGCGCTGGCGCTGCGCGAACGTCTGCCGCTGGCGACCTTGGACAAGAACCTGGAGGTTGCGGCCGTCACCGCAGGCATTGCTCTCCTGCAATAGAGTCAATCGAGGCGCATCCCACACAGTTCATTTGATGAGATGTTGCTTCGTTCTCCGGGAGCGCCACCGGTCTTCCTGCTATTGTCCCGGCCTGCGCGGCACAATCTCCGGCGGCGCCACCTCGACCCATCGCGCCGTGCTCGCGTCAGACCGGCACTCCGACCACAGTGCGTAGATCTCCTTCTTCGTCACGCCCCACGTCTCCACAAGCACCGCGCTGCCGCTCTCCGCGTTGGTATACCGCTCGCGGCACCAGCGGATGAACGGCTCCGCCCTCCGGCCCTTGCGCATCGTAAACCAGTCAATGATCTCGTATGGCGATTCGCGGTAGACGTTCTCCGGCGTCCACCAGAAGCGGACCGGCCCTTTGGGCGAAAATCTCTCTTCGATGCAGGTTCCTCCGCGCTCGTGCATCGCGTCGAGGAACTGCCGCCAGGTCATGAGCCTTCCACGCGATTTCATGAGCAGGCGGAGCTTGTGTTCGCGGCGAAGCCCAATCCAGCGCGCGGCGAAGCCAAACGGCATCGCGAGGATAGTGCCGGCAAAAAGGATCCAAATCCACACGAGCTCGGGGATCGCTTTGAGACGCAATTTCAACCGCTTCTTTTCGTGCCTCCTCTGCGTTTGCGGCGTCTGCATGATGGCTTGTTGCCTGCCCGGTTATGGTTTCGATGCCACTTTCGGCGGGGCCGTCACATACTCATCGCCGGTGCGCGTAAGGATCTGCGCGCGGCGATCGGTGAGGAGCTTGAGGCGCTTTGTCAGCTCGATGAACTCCTTTTTCTGGTCGGCTGTGAGGCCCGCTGTCGCCGGTTGCGCCGGGGCGGTCTTCGTGCCGGGAGCGGACTCGGCGCTCGGAGCGCCTGCCGGAACGGCCGCTGCCGGCGCATTGAGCCCGGCCTGTTTGTCCAGTTCGTCAAGTCGTGCCTCGACAACCGGAATCTCCCGGTCGATCGGCGCCGGCTTGATGACCGGCTTCTTCTCGCGCCCCGCCGCCAGCTCGTTGCGGTTGTTTTCTTCCCAAACCGGAAGCATGCCCACGTGTCCCAGCTCCACGCGCACGCCCGCCGGGCCGTAATCGCGCTTGACTGCGGCAAACAGTCCGATCATCTCGTCCCTCGGCTCGCCATTCGAGTCCGGATTCAGCCCATCCACATAACCGCGCGACTGATTCGACAGAAAATTCCCCATCGAATAGAAGATCACCGTGTCGCGCCCATCCTGCGTCCGGTACGTCTCAATCGGCTGCAGCACGTGCGGATGCGCGCCCACGATCACGCTCGCGCCCGCCTCCATCATCTTGTGCGCCAGGTCCACGTCCTCCGGCCGCGGCGCCGTCGCGTACTCGATCCCCCAATGCACGCTCACCACCAGCAGGTCGCACTGCGCCCGCGCCGCCTTCACCGCCGCTAGCACCGTCGCCTCGTCCGCCCCCGGCGCGCCGTTCGCCTCGCCCGGATAGGGATAGAAATTCACGTGCGGCTGATCGGCCTTTTCCGGATTCCGGTTCCCGTTCAGCCAGCGCGTCATTCCCAGCCAGCCCACCTTGATCCCATTGGCCTCGGTAATCGCGGGCTGCCACGCCGTCGCCGCACTGTCGCTGGTCCCAACAACCACCAGTCCCGCCTTCTTCAGATGCTCGCGGCTCTCGGCAAATCCCGCCCACCCCTGGTCCATCACGTGGTTGTTCGCGAACGACACAATCTTGATCCCGCTCGCCTTCAGCGCCTCGGGCAGCTCCGCCGGCGCGTCGAACAGGAACGCCTTGGTCCCGTGCGAGTGCTCCGGCGCCACCGGCGTCTCCAGGTTCACAAACCCGAAATCCGCCCCCTCAAACACGTCCGCCACGTCGCTGAACAGCGCGGCCCACCCCTGCTCGCCTTCGCCTGCGGCAGCCGCCGCTTGCTTCACCGCCTCATGCGGAATCACATCTCCTGCCACGGCAAAGCTCACCTGCTCCAGCTCATGCGGGTACGGCGCCACCACCGCCGCGTGCTGCTGCCCGTGAAACGCCATCATCAGCGCCGCGCCGGCCATCGCCAGTCCCAGCGCTCCCGCCAGCAGCGGCCAACGCCCAGGCAAAAAAGGCGCGAACCTTACGCGGGCTCCGATCCCCATTGGCCCTTCCTGCCCCATCGCCTTTGCCTTGATTGCCCAGTCCATCTTCCGCACCACTCCGCCGCATTCCGCCGCCAACCGCAACCCGGGATGCAATCAGAATACAGGTTCATCGATGATGCGCGGCAGATTCACGCGCGTCTGGTACCGCAGCGCATCAGGAGCGCAACGGGCGCTCCCTGCGCTCGCCGCGCCGCATCGCTTGCGCGGGTCAAAATTGAACCCCGGGCACGCTCAACGTTCGGATAAGATATGGATTCATGAGACACGGAGGATGAGGTGCCTGGCGCCAGCCTCGATCCCCAAACACCCTGGGAACGGATGTCTTAATTCTCAGTTTTAGCCGGCATGCGGGAGAAACCATGGCACGCTGACCGGAGTAAGGAGTTCTTCCCCATGCCGTTCGACGTATTCGTCAGCCACGCGTCCAAAGACCGGGTCGTCGCCAATGCCGTATGCGCGCGTCTGGAGTCTGCTGGCATTCGCTGCTGGATCGCTCCGCGCGACATCGTCGCCGGTACCTCCTACGGCGAATCCATCATTGAAGCCATTCATGCCGCCAAAGTGATGGTGCTGGTCTTTTCCTCGAATGCAAACTCCTCCGGGCAAGTTCCCAAGGAGGTGGAGCGCGCGGTGAGCAATGGCCTTGCCATTCTTCCCTTCCGCATCGAAGATGTCATGCCGGGTAAGTCATTGGATTATTTCATAGGCTCGGTCCATTGGCTCGACGCCATGACGCCTCCTCTGGAAAAGCATCTTGACGACCTGGTGGAGACGGTTCGAAAACTTCTGCCTCTTCCGGCTGGTGCGCAAGCCGCGCCCGCGGCGTCGGTGCAACCGGCTGCCCAGCCCTCAGCCGTTCGGCCTGCGGTAGGCGTCGGAACCGGACGCGCAATTCCATCAAAGACGCTTTGGATCGGCGCAGTCGCGGCGCTCGCCATCGCGGCGGTGGTCGCTGCAGTGATCCTGCTCAGGCCCAAGACGCCAGTAACTGCGGGTCCGCCGGCTCCCGTCGTGAATCCTTCCCCCAATCCTCCAGGAGACGCCGGCAAGCCCGGCCCCACAGCCGGCACAACCGCTGTCGATCCGATTGTGGGCTGCTATCACTGGTTCAATAACGCACCGGTCGTCATTCACTCGAATGGCGTCGTCATGGGCGGCCCGTACACGGGACACTGGCGGTTAGTGAGCAGCGCACGGCGCGCATACACTTTTACATGGCCTGAAGCGATTGACACAGTCACCATCTCACCCGGCCAGCGCTCGCTGAGCGGAATGAATCAATATAACTACCCGATTTCAGCTACGCGCATCGCGGGCGCCGTTGGCCTCGTGGGCTCCTGGAACTTGTCGAATCATGTTCCCATGCTCGTATCTCCCAGCGGCACATTTTCGGCTGCCGCGTTCACGGGAACCTGGCAAACCGTCGATGCCTCGCGGGGAATCTACACTCTCGCCTGGCCCGATCCGGTCGATAGCGTTACCCTCTCCGCTGACGGGCAAACCATCTCTGGGGCGAACCAATACGGCGTAGCTACTTCAGGAACGAGAACGGAGCCCTGTGCCGTGAACTAATGTCCTGAGTCTGAAGTTCGCATCACAAATAAGCTGTCATCCTGAGCGAATTTTGGCGCGTTTTGCGCCAAAATGAGTCGAAGGATCTGCGGTTGTTCTTCAATGAACTTCTGACTCACCACACTAGGGTGCGCCTGCGCGGAACTTCTCGTACGGCATCCATCCCGAACCAATGAACTCGTGATTCGCGCGGCCCAGGAGTTCCCCGAGCGCCGCCTGCCCCTTTCGCGTCTATCCGTTACGAGAGCAGGCAGCGCAAGCTGGTACCCTGAATTCTGAGAAATACGCCCAGGGAAGGCCAATCCCCTCCACTGGCAAGCGGAGCTATGGCAGAGTTCGTCATCAAGCTGGCCGATGAGCGTGGCCACGTGCAGGAGCAGGTCCTGACCGCGGCCACGGCCGAGGAGTTGCGTGCTCGCTTCACCCACGCCGGTTATCACGTCTTCAGTGTGCGGTCGCGCGGCGGCATTTCCTTCACCCGCCGCAAGGTCAAGCTCGAGCCCTTTCTCATCTTCAACCAGCAATTCCTCACCCTCATCCGCGCCGGCCTGCCCATCCTCGGCTCCATCCAGATGCTCGGCAAAATCCAGAAAAACGCCCTCTTTGCCGGCCAGTTGGACGACGTGACCACCCGCGTAAAGCGCGGCGAAGCGCTTTCTGCGGCCTTCGAGGCCCAAAGCGGATTCCCTGTCATGTACACCACCACCCTCCTGGCTGGCGAGCGTTCCGGCAACCTCACCGAGATCCTCGAGCGTTACGTCAACTTCCAGAAGAGCTCCCTCGCCCTGCGCAAAAAACTCGTCGGCTCGCTCATCTACCCCGGCGTCCTGCTCACTCTGGTCACTTGTCTGCTGACCTTCATGTTCACGGTCGTCGTTCCGCAATTCGCCAAGCTCTACGACCAGCTCGGCAGCAAACTGCCGGCGCTCACCATCGCTCTCATGACTTTTGGCAACTGGATGCAGCACAACATCCTCTGGCTGGCTCTGGGCCTGCTCGTCGTCGCCGTTTCCTTCTACCGCTTCTCCATCACCGAGCGCGGCCGCGATTTTGTCGATGGCGTCCGCGTCAGGCTCCCGGTCTTCGGCAAAATCTGGCTCAAGTACCAGGTGGCGCTCTTCGCGCGCACCCTCTCCACGCTGCTCACCGGCGGCCTGCCCCTCGTGCCCTCGCTGGAAACCGCCGCGCGCTCCATCTCCTCGCGCCGCGTCTCCAAAGCCGTCGAATCCTCCATCGCCACCGTGCGCGAGGGCGAAAGCCTCGCCGATTCGCTCACCAAAACCGGCGTCTTCCCCAGCCTCGCCACCGAGATGATCACCGTCGGCGAGCAGACCGGCGCTCTGCCGCAAATGCTCAACTCCGTTGCCGAATTCTTTGAGGAGGACGTGGCCACCGCCCTCGCCGCGGCCCTCGCCCTCATTGAGCCGGCCATCCTCATCGTCATGGGTGTTGTCGTCGTCTTCATCCTCATCTCGCTCTACCTGCCCATCTTTTCGCT
>PMYE01000022.1 GCA_003171315.1 Acidobacteriaceae bacterium | reverse complement strand
CGGCCGCCAGGGCGCCTTGTCGGTGGTACATTCCACATCGACCCCGAGTTTCTGCGCTACGCAGTCGCACACCGCGGCGGCCATCAGGCGATAGGTGGTGAGCTTGCCGCCGGCAATCGAAACAAAGCCGCCCACTCCGTCCCGTGTCTCGTGATCGAGTAGCGCAAAGCCGCGGCTGATTTCGCGGCCTTTCCTGGCCTCCGCGGCTTTGGGCACATACAACGGCCGAACACCGCAGAAGACGCGCAGGAGGCGCGCGTTCACGAGTCCGGGAATCATCTCATCGCCCAGGCGCAGCAGATGATCGACCTCCTCGGTAGAAGCGGTCAATCCCTCCGGACTGGGCACGCGAATCGAAGAGGTGCCCAGGATGCACACCGGGCCGGCGGGCACCAGAATATCGGCATCGCTGGACTTGCGGCAGCGGTTGATGACGCGGCGATTCAACCGGTGATTGAGCACCAGCAACGTGCCCTTGTCGCAGCGAATGGGCACTTCGACGCCGGCCAGGGCGGCGATGCTCTGCGCCCAGCCTCCCGCGGCGTTGATCACCACCTCGCAGCGGATCTCGTCTTCCTCGCCGCTGCGCGTGTTGCGATAGCGAACTCCGCGCACGCGCCCGTTGGCGGTGTGAATGGCGGTTGCCTCGCTGTAGGTTTGGAATCGTCCGCCGCGCGCAACCGCAGCCTCAAGATTTGCCAGCACCAGCCGGAAGACATCGACGTGAGCATCCGGGCACGTGAATGCGCCAAGGATGTTCGTTGTCAGGTTCGGCTCCAGCTCGCGCGCTTCTTCCGCGCTCAGGCGATGGCTGCGAATGCCGGCCTCCTCGGCGGCGCGCCACCATTGATCAAAGAAAGCCGGATCATCCTGAGCACACTCGACAAAGAGCCCCCCGGCGTCATCCACGCAATGAGGCGCAATGGCTTTGATGATGCGATTTTCCGCAACACACTCGCGAGCTGTATCAGGATCCTTGACGGCGTAACGGCCGCCGGAATGAAGCAGGCCGTGGCAGCGTCCGGTGGCTCCATTGGCGATGTCTCCCTGCTCCAGTAGCATGGCGGAGATGCCGCGCAAACTCAAGTCCCAAAGAATGCCGGCCCCCGTCGCTCCTCCACCGATAATGACGACCTGCGCCGGCTCCATGCCCTGCCTCTTAAGTTGACCGCGAACACGCCGCATCGCGAAACACGCAGCGGCGCGAGAGTGTCTTTGCGCCGCAGGCACGAATGCCTGGACGCCGTCTGATATAGGTCTGCGGGAGAAAACAGGAGTGAGGCCAGCGACGCACCACGCAGTGCATGGAGACTCGTGCCTGGAGATCTGGATGCGCTTCAGAAAGGAAGGAGTCTATACCTTGAGAGAAATTCCGGAAGACCAGAGCAAGGATCGGACCGCAGCCATTCTGAACGCAAAACCAGATGCCTATGCAGCACTTGGTCCTGACTTCTTCAGCAGCATCCAATTACCCGCTCGTGCTGTCTCAGGCACTCTTCACGAAACGGCGTAGGACTATTTAACAACGTAGTGTCTCTCAATCAACAAGTTCTGTCAAGCCGCCGCGTCACATCTTCAGGCGCAAATTCGAGGTCTGTGGCAAGAGCCGGAGCGAACGCCTATTCCACGGTCGAAAACCTGTCCGTGTGGACCCTGGGCTGCGGATCGCGCGCGAGCATTTCGATTGGCGGCATTATGCCTTGCTTATATTGCTGGGCGGCGCATATACTTAGTTTTTTGACGGCAATAACTGGCAGAAGCCATCCTCAAGGACATGGATATTTGCGCATCCAGAAGGCGCTATTTCATCGTCCCAATGTCCTGAAGGAGAACGGAAAACATCATGCAGGAACTGTTGACACCGCTACGAATGTTTTTCCGCGAAACTCCCATCATTCCCTCCGTGCGCCACGTTGAACACTTGGATCAGGCTATTGCCGCGCACGGCAAGATCATCTACCNNATATTGTCAATCTCGACCTGCTCAATGGCTTCTCGCGCGTCAAATTTGCCGTGAACTACCTGAAACACTGTGGCGCGCGCGGAATCATATCCACGCATCTGGACCCATTGCGGCATGCGCATACGATCGATCTTTATGCGATCCAGCGAACCTTTTTACTGGATAGTGGCGCCAAAAATACCATCATAAATCAGTTGAAGAATACGCCTGTGGATGCGCTCGAAGTCCTGCCTGCACCGGTTGCTCCCAAGCTGCTGGATAGCGTGCGAGCTATCTCTCCGGATATTCCGGTTGTGGGCGGCGGGCTGATCTGGACCCTGAAGGAGGCCGAAGACCTGCTGTCGCAGGGCCTCGACGCGGTCTCCATCAGCAATCCGCAGATGTGGATTAGTTAGAATCCTGGCCGCTCGCGGGGCCTGATTGCATCGCCTGAAAGCCAAAGCCTCATAAGCCTCGCATGGATGCGGAGATATGACTAACTTCCTGCAGGCCGGCGAGATATCTTTGGCGGTTCAATCTCCTCCGCCCTGCTTGGTGAGAGCTTCCACATCCACGAGAGCAGCACAATCCCCATGAAAGCCGATGCCACGATCGCATAAAGAGCGGCATTCCAGCCATACAGGGGAACCAACGCACCTATTCCCTTGCTTTCTACCACACGTCCCAGGTAGCCAAACAGCCCGATAAATCCGGCCGCCGTTCCAACCGCTTTCTTTGAGGTGTAATCCAGCGCGCTAACCACCAGCAACAGAATGGCCGGATAAACAAAGAATCCTATAACGCCAAACAAAACCATATCTATCCATAACTTATTGTCGGGACTAAATATGATTCCGAGATAGGCAAGGAAAACAGGAATCATGCAGAACACGCTAATCATCCCGCGGCGTCCACCCAGCTTATCGGACAACCAGCCCATCAGAATGGTGCTGAAGATGGC
>PMYE01000118.1 GCA_003171315.1 Acidobacteriaceae bacterium | reverse complement strand
TCGTGGCCGAGCATCTTGTCGTAGCGCGCCTTTTCGACGTTCAGGATCTTGCCCCGGAGCGGAAGAATGGCCTGGAACTTGCGATCGCGGCCCTGCTTGGCGGTGCCGCCGGCGCTCTCGCCTTCCACCAGATAGAGTTCGCAGCGTTCGGGGTTACGCTCGCTGCAATCGGCCAGCTTGCCGGGAAGTCCGCCGCCGTCGAGCGCGCCTTTGCGGCGCGTGAGGTCGCGGGCCTTGCGGGCCGCTTCGCGGGCGCGCGCCGCCTCAATGGCCTTGTTGATGACGCGGCGGGCGACGGGAGGATTCTGCTCGAGATACATGCCCAGGCGCTCGTTGACGAAGGCCTGCACCGTACCTGCGATGTCGGAGTTCAGCTTGCCCTTGGTCTGGCCTTCAAACTGCGGCTGCGACAGCTTGACGCTGACCACGGCCACCAGGCCTTCGCGCACGTCGTCGCCGCTGAGCGACTCCTTCATATCCTTGAACAGGCCCATCTGCTGGCCGATGAAGTTGATGGTGCGGGTGAGCGCCGCGCGGAAGCCGGAAAGATGCGTGCCGCCGTCCACGGTGTTGATGTTGTTGGCGAAGCTGAAGACGGTTTCGGAGTAGCTGTCGTTGTACTGCAGCGCGATGTCGATGTCGACTCCGTCGCGCAGGGCCTCCATGACGATGGGCTTGTCGTGCAGCACCGTTTTGCCGCGATTCAGGTGCCTGACAAATTCGGCGATGCCGCCGGCGTAACGGAACTCGGCGCGGCGCGCTTCGCCGGTCTTGGCGTCGGCGGTGCGCTCGTCGGTCAGCGTGATTTCCAGGCCCTTGTTCAGGAAAGCCATCTCGCGCAACCGCTGCGCCAGGGTGTCGTAATTGAACTCGGTGGCGGCGAAGATGGTCCGGTCGGGCAGAAAATGGACTTTGGTGCCGCGGCGCTTGCTGGTGCCCGTCTTTTGCAGCTTGGAAGTGGGACTGCCTTTGGCGTAGCTCTGCTCGTAGGTGAAGCTGGGGTCGCCGGGCTTTTCAGGGCGCCAGATTTCGACTTCGAGTTCTTCGCTCAGGGCGTTCACGACGCTCACGCCCACGCCGTGCAGGCCGCCGGAGACTTTGTAAGTGGAAGCATCGAATTTGCCGCCGGCGTGGAGCTTGGTGAGCACGACCTGCGCGGCGGGCATCTGCTCGCCGCCAGGCAGGTCCATCATATCCACGGGAATGCCGCGGCCATCGTCGACCACGGTGACGGAGTTGTCCACATGAACGACGACATCGATCTTTTTGCAGTAGCCGGCGAGGGCCTCGTCGACGGAATTGTCGACAACCTCGTAGACAAGATGATGCAACCCCATCTCGCCGGTCGAGCCGATGTACATGGCGGGACGGAGACGAACGGCCTCCAGGCCTTCGAGGACCTTGATGTTTTCGCCGGTGTAGCTGTCGTTGTCGCCGTGGATGGAGGTGCCGCTCAGAACTTCAGTCGCCATACAATTCCGTTCGCAAGGTTTTCTTCCATCGTCCCTACGGGACTCCCGATTCGATTCCGTTCGCTATCCCCCACGCTGAAGCGCGGGGCTAACGAACACTGCGCCTACGGCGCGGGGGTGTGACGCTCGATCTAGTGTCCTGTCCCTGAAGTTCACACCATAAATACCGCTGTCATCCCGAATACCGCCGTCATGACATAAATACCGCTGTCATCCCGAATACCGCCGTCATCCTCAAATACCGCCGTCATCCTCAAATACCGCCGTCATCCTGAGCGAAGTTTGCCGCGTTTTTTGCGGCAAACGCAGCCGAAGGATCTGCGGTTGCTTTTCAAAAAACTTCCAACTCACCACGCTAGAAGCCATCTCATAAATGGTTCCCGCACTGTGAAAAACATCCCTCAGGGGCTTTATTGATTCCCGCATAACAAATGTCCTTGCGCCGTCCCTACGGGACTCCCGATTCGATTCCGTTTGCTATCCCCACGCTGAAGCGCGGGGCTAACGGCCGTTGCGCCTACGGCGCGCTCGACAGGACATGATTTATGCAGCGATCAATAGCCCCTGCTCCTCTTTCCCTTGCCGCTTTTTCCCTTCGTTCGGAGTTTTTTTGAGCAAGCTGCAAAGCCGTGCCCTTTCAAAACACTTTCAAACTGAGCCACTACCCATCACGCACGTTCAACTTGCGTGGCGTCCCTGAAGTTCATGGCATAAATTGCAAAAAGCAACCGCAGATCCTTCGACTTCGTCCGCCGCGGCGGACTCCGCTCAGGATGACAGCGGAGTTTCAGGATGAGAGCGGTATTTCAGGATGACAGCGCGCTTGTTCGTTGATCGACAACTTAGCGCTCATCCATATGCCGATGCGCGTTAAGCGCCTGAAAAGAGAAGCCATCGAGTTGAAAAGAGAGGCCATCGAGCACGTCCAGCTAGTCTGATTTTATCATGCGGCAACGGATGCTGCCGGAGCGGGACGCCGGCCCAAAGTGGTTACTAAAGGTGCCATTTTCAAGTCGATTAAATTACGTTAGTAACCAGCGCCAAAGATTACTATCTATCTTATTGAAAATAATGGACATGTATACATTCTCAAGAGTACGGTTAGCTCCAAATAAGAGAGGATTTCCTCTCAATCTCCTTTCCACGAGGTTACCAAAGATGAAAACTGCCATTCGCATGTTCGCGCTGTTCGTCGCTGTTGCGGGTCTTGTTTCAGCGTCGATTTCCCCAGCCTCCAGCAGAAGCCTCGCGATGCACCGTTCGATTCTCGTCGCCGACCCTGATCCGGGACCTCTCACGCTTCCGCCACCTCCTCCCTGCAGGATTAATTTGACCTGTTTCGCGCCTGTTAGTCCAGCCCGGTAGCTGAGGCTTCCGGTCAGGGTACCGGGTAGCACGAAAGTGCCAGTTGCGCGTTACCCTTTTGTGTTTGTACCGTAAGGCATAGAGGGGCTATTCTGTGAGCGCTCGAAGCATCGCGGAATAGCCTCTATGCAGTTGAATCACGCAATGTGGGCAATGACCGCGGCCGAAACAGTCCTCTGGGCCGCGCTCGCCATCGTTTTCTGGAGCAAGGGGCTGCATCGCCGCTTCCCGTCGATGTGCGCTTACCTCATGTTGCGCGCGGTTGCTACGCCGCTGCTCGTGTTTCTGCTCTATGGAGATGCACGGCCGTGGGGGCGTGCTTATCATGTGGGACAAATCTACGCATGGGGCTTCATCGCGGCCTATTTAGCGAGCACGGCGCTGCTGTATTTCATTTGCATCGAGATCTTCCGGACGGCGCTGGTGGCGTTTCCCGGAATCTCGAAGCTGGCGCTCGTGGTCTTCCGCTGGGCCGCCGTGGTCGCGTTCATCGTCAGCCTGCCCTGGGTTTCCTACGCGCAGAAGGGGATTTCTCTCATGTCCGACATCGCCTATGGGTTGATGCACGCCGTCAGCGTGCTGGAGTTGTGCCTGCTGGTGTTTCTGTGCCTGTGCATGAATGCGCTGCGCCTTACGGCGCGCGATTTGTCGTTCGGCATCGCCCTGGGCTTTGGCCTGATGTGCTCCGGCGACTTTGTTCTCGTCTTCTGGAGTTCCCGTCTTACCTCTTATAACGACCCTGTGCAGTTTTTCTACGAGGGGACGATCCTGGCTGCGCTGGCTGTCTGGATGACGTATTGCCTCCTTCCGGAGCGGGTTAGCAAGCAGGTATTGTTGCCTGCAAGCTCGACCATCTATCGCTGGAACGAGATCGCTTCGGCGCTGGGCCATACGGGGACCAAGGTGGTTGTGCCGCTGCCTGCCGGCAACTTCTTCCTCTCGGACGTGGAGCGCGTGGTGGAAAAGGTGCTGGCCCGGAATATGAGGGGACGGGAGTCGGAGACGTAGAGGCAGGGAGTAGGGAATAGGGAGTAGGGAATAGAAAACAGGAAACAGAAAACAGGAAACAGGAAACAGCCGCAGCGTTTGCCGCGGCTGTTTGATTTTGGTGCGTGTCTTTTACGGCGGTTCCCAATTCACGTAAAGTTTTAAGCGGAGTGACAAGTGGCGTTTTCTTACAGCGTGTTTCAAAAATGGTTGAGTCGATTTTCGTTGTCACCCCTCAGGGGCTAAAGCCCGCGTATTTTTCTGCATTTTTCGGCCCGGCTAAAGCCGTGCCCTTGTTACAAAACGTATTTTTGAAACACACTCTAATGTGGTGAGTCAGAAGTTCATTGAAGAACAACCGCAGATCCTTCGACTCATTTTGGCGCAAAACGCGCCAAAATTCGCTCAGGATGACAGCTTATTTGTGATGCGAACTTCAGACTCAGGACACTAAGGAAAACGCCGCTCAAGGGTTGCGGTTCCGCTCTACGCCAATTGGAGAACCGCTATAGCAGCGCGGGGGCGCGATTACTCGGTAGCGACGGGATCGATGGAGGCGAAGCGTCCGCGGCCGCCGCGGTCGGTGAACTTGACGCGGCCGGTGACCTTGGCGAAGAGGGTATCGTCGGAGCCGATGCCCACATTGACGCCGGGTTTGATGCGGGTGCCGCGCTGACGCATGATGATGGAACCGCCAGTGACCAACTGACCGGCAAATGCCTTCACGCCGAGCCGTTGTGCGTTTGAGTCGCGTCCGTTTGTGGAGCTGCCTCCGCCTTTTTTGTGTGCCATGGTTGAATCCCCTTCTGAAAGCAGCTTCTAGCTGCCAGCTTCTAGCTCCTAGCTGCTAACTTCTAGCTTCTAGCCCTTTCTGATCGATACCCGTTTCTGGACCCGTTTCTGGCTCAGCAGGAAAAAGCAGGAAGCTAGAGGCTGGAAGCTCGGCCGCGAGCTAGCTCGCGGCCGAATACGTGACGCCGTCGGCCTCGATCGTCTTGATGCGCACCTGGGTGAAGTTCTGCCGGTGTCCCTGCAGCTTCTTGTACTGCTTCTTGCGCTTAAAGTGGAAGACCAGAACCTTGTCGCCGCGGCCTTCGCCGAGAATTTCCGCCGTCACTTTGGCGGTGGACGGCTTGGCCAGAGTTCCGGGTTCCCCGGAAACGGCAAGCACGTCGCTGAACTCGATGGTAGGACTTCCCGGCGCGACGCTCTCAATGTTCAACACGTCGCCTGGCGCAACACGGTACTGCTTGCCTCCGGTGCGAATGACTGCGTACATAAAAAATCCTCCAGCGCCACGGCTCCCGGAACCAGGCGCAAAGCGCAAAGCGTGTGCTCGACAGGGGCGGATACAGACGGGTCACTGCATCGGGCGCCGGGCCGGCCCATACCAAGGCCGAGAACCCGGCAACATCCCGCGCACCCTTTAACGCGGGTGCATCGCCAAACTCTTTGATTTTATCGTCAAAGCGGAATCTGGGTCAATGTGCCGCGCCGGGCCGCGGGTGGAAGCAACGATGAGATAGGCAGTTCCGGCCACGGCGAGCCCCGCGCCGATGCCGTGAGCGATGGCGATGGCGAGAATATCTCCCAGGTTGGAGCGGGGGAGCACTGGTGTGGTGAGTCAGAAGTTAATTGAAGAACAACCGCAGATCCCTCGACTCATTTTGGCGCAAAACGCGCCAAAATTCGCTCAGGATGACAGCTTATTTGTGATGCGAACTTCAGACTCAGGACACTGGACGATGATCGTCCGGACGAGGTGAATTAGCAGATCATGGCTGTGCACGTCCCGAATCAGAACGAAGCAAAAGAATGGAAATTCTTGCGGTGGGCTGGAGCGATTGAAGGCGCTCCACGCTTGAGCGCTCGCCTTCGGTGGGCTAAGTTCCAAGATATGAGGGGAGCGATCGAGTGTTCGCCGGCGGCAGGTATGGCCGGGGCGCGTGAAGTTTCGCGGAGCGAGAAGAAGCGGGCAAGTGCAGAGGGCCCGCGGCAGGCGGCAGGGCTGGCTGGACGATTGGCCGAGATTGCGCTCTGCTACCAGCGCGAGCTGGAGCGCAATCCGCGGCAACCGGGGGCGCTGGTGGGCATGAGCATGGTGGCGCTGGCCAGCCGGCAGACCGAAGCCGCGGTGAAGATGGCTGCCGCGGGCGCCGCTGCCGCGCCGGAGATGAGCGTGGCATGGGTGGCGCTGGGGCAGGCGTTGAAGGCGGCTGAACGGCTGGATGAAGCGGAGCGGGCGTACTCGGAGGCCATCCGGCTGGACGGGATGGATCCGCTGGCGCGGATGGGAATGGGCGAGCTGAAGATTGCCGCAGGCCTGCCGCGAGATGCGATACAAGAATTCGAGCTGGCGCTGGCGCGGCGCCCCGCGCTGGCTGCGGCGCATCTCGGACTGGGTAACGCGCTGGCGTTTATGGGACGGAACGAAGAGGCGCTGGCGCGGTACGAGGCGGCGCTTGCGCTGCGGCCGCGGCTGCCGGAAGGGGAGTTTGCGGCCGGATTTGCCCTGGCGCTGCTGGGGCGCACGAAGGAGGCCGAGACGCGCTACCGGCGAGCGCTGACGATGCGGCCGGACTTTGCCGCGGCGTGGACCAATTTGGGGAACTTGCTGCGCGGCGAGGGTCGAGAGGCGCAAGCCGAGGCGGCGCTGCGGCGGGCAGTGGAACTGCGGCCGGACCTCATCTCGGGATGGGTGAATCTGGCGATTCTGGAGCGGGAGAAGCGCCGGCCCGAGGCGGCGGAGGTCTATTTGCGGCGCGCCTTCGCGCTGAACCCGAACCATGTGGAGACGCTCGTGGCATGGTGCCAGTTTCGCGCGGCGGAGCGGGACCTGGCGGGCGCGTGGGGCTGGCTGCGGTGGGCACTGGAGCGGAATCCGAACTTCGATGAGGCCGTGAATATGCACGGCATTCTGCTGCATCTGGAGGGACGATTCGCGGAAGCGGTTCCTGTGTTTGAGCGAGCCGAGGCGGCGGGAAACCGTGCGGCGGCCTCGAACCGGGGAAATTCGCTGCTCGATCTGGGCCGCATGGATGAGGCGCTGAAGGCGCATGAGAGCGCCGTCGAGCGCGATCCGGCGAGCGCCGGCGCCAAGTACAACCTGGCGCTGACGCAGTTGCGTCTGGGCGACTGGGAGCGAGGCTGGGCGGGATATGAAGCGCGGTGGGGATTCCGCGAGGTGCACCGCGCGCCGCGAAGCTTCCAACAGCCAAGATGGCGCGGCGAGCCGCTGCAGGGAGAGCGCGTGTTGCTTTATGCCGAGCAGGGCCTGGGCGACACGATTCAGTTCTGCCGCTATGCGGCGCTGGTGGCGGCGCGGGGCGGCGTGCCGATCCTGCAGGTGCAGCCGGCGGCGGAGCGGCTGATGCGGTGGCTGGAGGTGGCGCGCGCGGGAAGAGCAGAGACCACGGTGTTGGGAACGAAGCTGCCGGAGTTCGATTGCGAGTGCCCGCTGCTGAGCCTGCCGGCCGTTTTCCGGACGACGATCGAGACCGTTCCGTGGACGGGCGCATATCTGGGCGCGGACGAGGAGCAGGCGGCGGAGAAGCTGGCGCAATTCCCTTGCGTGCGGCCGGGCCCGCGCGTGGGATTAGCGTGGGCGGGCAATCCAAAGTATAAGGCCGACCGCGCACGATCGCTGCGGCTGAAGACGCTGCTGCCGCTGCTGCGCGCCGTGGACGCGACCTGGGTCTCGCTGCAAAAGGGCGAGGCCGCGGAGCAGTTGGCGGACTTGCCGGACGATGTGTTTGTCTGGGACGGGTCGAGCCAAGACCGCGACCTGGCCGACACGGCGGCGATCCTCGCGGGCCTCGATCTGGTCGTCACGACGGACACGTGCATCGCGCACCTTGCGGGCGCCATGGACAAGCCGGTGTGGATTCTGCTGCCACACCTGGCGGATTGGCGCTGGATGCAGGAGCGGGAGACGACGCCTTGGTATCCTTCGGCGCGGCTTTTCCGGCAGCGAGCGCCGGGAGACTGGGCCGAAGTGATACAGCGTGTTAGCGGAGCTAGCGGAGCTAGCGAGTTGGCGGGTTAGCGAGTTGGCGGAGCTAGCGGCGTTAGCGGAGTTGGACGAAATGGGCCCATTTTTTGACGTTTGGCGACGAAAATCGCCGCGGTTTTGAGCGTTTTGGGACGAGCGGGAGGGTTGACAAAGAGGCAGGAACAAATCACCCGGCGCGTACAAATCGCCTGCACCCTGCCTGCGCGGCCTAGTCGGAGACCATGAGCTCGCCGGGGACGATGGGGCGGGTGCGGGGGAGTATACCGCGCGAGGCGGCGAGGCCGAAGAGCGCCAGCACGCCGACGAAGGCAAGCAGCTTGACGAGGCTGCCGGTGCGCGTTTCAGGCAGCGCCTTCCAGAGGACGAGCAGGACGGTTTGCGCGGCGGTGACGGCCCAGACGGAGCCGTAGAAGTAGCGGCGCTCGATGCCCTCGTTCTTGGTGGAGGCGCCCACGCGGGGCAGTTTGCCCAGAATGCCCAGGAGCAGGATGAGGGCGCAGAGCGGCGAGTAGGTGTAGAAGTAGATCTGCTTGAGGCGCCAGATGCCGAGCGCGACGGCAATGACGAGGCCGGTGATGTTTAGGAGAGCGAAGTTGAGCACGGCGTTCCAGGCGAAGGTGTAGCAGACGCGCCGGTAGAGGGGGTTGGGCTTGTCTTCGTCGAAGCGAAGGATGTAGGGGCGATGCTCGCAGCCAGGCAGCTGCGCGCGCAGGCCGGCGATGCCGGTTCCGATGAGGACCGCGGCGAGCCAGGCCCAATTGGCCCAATGGAACCCGCGGTTGAAGAGGCTGAACGTGAGGGGCCCCGGGGCGAGAAAGAAGACCCAAATCCAGATGGGCCAGTGCGCCATCCGGTAGATGCGGGTGTTCCGCTCCCGGATTTTGCGCTCTCCGGCGAATTCAATCTTTCCACTGTATGGCATCGGGGGAGAGTCTCGCAGAGGGGACGTGAGCGAGTCAAATGGAGCCCGCCGCGGGTCGTGCCTGAGTTTGATGGAACCATCCCTCAGGGGCTGAAGCCCAGCACGTTTTCATAGCCGTTTGCGGCACGAGGCCCAAAGGGCGCCCCGTTGTGCCCTTTCAAAACCGCTTCCGGCCACGCACCATCGATGTTCCGCGCCGTCGTGAAGACACGCTAATGTTGTGAATCCGAAGTTGATTGAAGAACAACCGCAGATCCTTCGACTCCGTCCGCCGCGGCGGACTCCGCTCAGGATGACAATTTTCTATTGATACGAACTTTAGACTCTCAACGAAAGCGCATTCATTTTGATGTGCTTGCGGCACAAGTAAACTCGCGCCCGTTCAAAACGACTTCAATTTGCGTCACGAGTAAACTCGTGCCCTTTCAAAACGACTTCAATTTGCGTCACGAGTAAACTCGCGCCCTTTCAAAACGACTTCAAACTGAGACACTACCCCGCCGCGAATGCGTTGCTTGCGCGTGAAGTTGTGTCACTACTGCGCGAACTGGAGGACTTTTGGGCCGATTTGGCCAGCGCACTGGTCCGGGGCCAGGTGGCCGCAGCCGTCGAAGACGTCCAGTTCCGATTGCGGGATGAGCTTGTGCATGGCCTCGGCCTGGCCGAGGGAAACGATGCGGTCGAGAGAGCCCCAGACGATGAGCACCGGCATTTTGAGCCGCGGCAGCAGAGTGTCGGTCACATCCCGCGCCGTGAGCATGGATGCGACGGCCCGCTTGATTACCCAGCCGTTCCTGCGCGAGAGGCGCACAATATCGCGCGCGACGAACGCCGGAACCGTGGGCGGATGGGGCATGAGCAGAGCGTCCAGCGCGTCCAATTGGGCAGGCGTCGTTGGTGTGAAGAGCGCGGTATCCCACGACGGCTTTACGTCGAGACCGGCCGCATCGAAGAGCATCAGCTGGCTGACTCGTTCCGGGTGCTCGCAGGCGATGAGCTGAACGATCCACCCGCCCATCGACCAGCCGCCAAGCTCGACCTGCCTGAGACCGAGCGCGTCCATGAAGCCGACAACGAGGAGGGCTTCGTCGCGGACGGAGTAGGAAAAGCCGGCCGGCCGCTCGCTGCGCCCGTAGCCGATGAGGTCGGGCATGTAGACGCGAAAGCCCGCGTGCGCCAAATAGGGCGCGAGGTTGCGCCAGTCCTCGGCGCGGCCACCGAGCCCGTGCACGAGAACGACGGCGGGGCCGGACACCGGACCCTCGACGAGATAGTGCACGCGATAGCCGGCGATGCGGATGAAATGGCTTTCGATGCCGGCGCGGTAATCCTGGACATACATCCACTCGTTGTAGAAGCTGACCGGGCGCATGTAGAAACCGATGCCGGCAATCAACGCCAGCACAGGCACGGCCCAAAGCACTCTCCGCAGCCATTTCATCGCTCTATCGCCATTCCTTTCCGAGAGCCGTTGCTCTTTGCCAACCTTTTTCGATGACGCGCACGGCGATGGGGTCGAGGACGAGGGCGCTGTGACTGTTCCATTCGGCGCGCTCGACCCAGCGAACCGCGCCGGCATCGGAGGCCGCGCGCAACTCTCCGCCGGTTACGCGGCAGAGATAGTCGGCGATGACGTAGTGGAAGCGGACGCGGCCGGCTTCGCGATGGATGCGGTCGAAGATCTCGAGGAGCTCGATGGGTTCGACGTCTAGGCCGGTTTCTTCGCGGACCTCGCGCGCAACGCCCTGGGCGAGGGTTTCGCCCAGCTCCAACATGCCGCCGGGCAACGTCCATTGGCCCTTGAGCGGCTCGGTGGCGCGGCGGACAAGCAGCACGCGGTCCTGGTAGACGATGACGGCGCCCACGCCAACGAGCGGCGCCTGAGGGTATTCGCGTTCGATTTTGCTTGTCATGCTTACAGTGTGTTTCAAAAATGGTTGCGTAGATTTCAATTGTCATCCCTCAGGGGCTAAAGCCCCCGTATTTTCCTGCATTTTTCGGCCCGGCTCAAGTCACCCCAGCGACGAAGACCTGTCGCCCCCCCGCTACGCGACCCCGGTAAGCCGTGCCCTTGTTACAAAACTTATTTTTGAAACTCGCTCTAGAGCCTTTCCCGTTCAGCACTGTCGCGCAAGGGTAATGGGTCAGTTTGGAGAAGCATTCCCTCAGAGGCTAAAGCCATGATTCATTTGGCGCGATTTACGGCACGACTGAAGTCGTGCCCTTTTAAAACGCATCCAAACTGACCCACTACCCGCGCAAGGCGGGCCGGGCGCGGAATCGCGCGCACGGCACTATCATCAAATAGAGACGGATGGGAGGGGAAATGGCTGAGTTCACACTGAAGATCGACGGAATGCACTGCGGCTCCTGTGTGCGCCGCGTAAGCCAGGCGCTCGCCTCCGCGCCGGGCGTGGTGGTGAATGAGGTGAGCGTGGGAAAGGCCACGCTGAGTTCCAGCGAGGCGCCCGCGCCGATCGATCAGGCCATCGATCTGGCAATAGCGGCCATCGCCAAGGCCGGCTACACCGCGCATCTGGAATCATAAACCGCAGGTTGGGAGCCAGTCGTGTCCGCGCACACTAGAGAATCGCTAACCCTACCGGTCCTGGGCATGACCTGCGCCTCGTGCCAGCATCACGTGGAGGAGGCGCTGCGCGCGACGGCAGGCGTGGAGCAAGCGCGCGTGGATCTGATGGCGCACCGGGCAAGCGTGGTGTTTGACCCGGCGCTGGCCGCGCCGGAGCAGTTGGTGGCAGCGATTCGTGGAGCGGGGTACGATGCCGTGTTGCCGCGCGCGGGCGAGGGAGCAGCGCGGGCCGAGGATGCGGCGGCGGGCTGGGACTTGAAGGCGGGGGTGACGCTGGCAGCGGGATTTGTGGCGATGCTGCTGGCCATGCCGCTAGGGACGGAGATGGGAGCGCCGGACCGCCTGGCGATGCGCCTGCTGCCGTGGCTTTATGCGCTGCCAGCAGACGAAGTGCGCTGGTTTCTGCTGGCGATGACGGCGGTGGTTGCCGCCTGGGCGGGGCGCGGGATCTATGCGAGCGCTGTGCGCGCTCTGCGCCACGGCGCTACCAACATGAATACTCTGGTGAGCCTGGGCACCGTAGTGGCGTTCGTGTATTCGGCGTATGCGACGGTGGCGCCAGCGCGGGGACGCGAGATTTATTACGACGCGGTTCTGCTGATTCTCGGCTTCCTGCTGCTGGGCAAGGCGCTGGAAGGGCGGGCGAAGCGCAGAGCACTGGCGGCGCTCGATTCACTTTCGCGGCTACGGCCGGCGACCGCGCGGCGCGTAGTGGATGGCGTTGAGACGGTAGTGCCGCTCGAAGAGGTGCGGCCGGGCGACAGCGTGGTGGTCCTGCCCGGCGAGCGCTTCCCGGTGGATGCGACGATCCTGGAGGGCCGCACCACGGTGGACGAGTCCATGCTGACGGGCGAGCCGACGCCGCTGGAGCGCGGGGTGGGCGGACGCGTGCTGGCGGGTTCGCTGAACTACGACGGCGCGGTGGTTTGCCGGGCGGAGTCGCTGGGCGAGCAGACGGTGATCGCACAGATTGCGCGGATGGTGGATCAGGCGCAAAGCTCGCGCGCGCCGATGGAACGGCTGGCCGACCGCGCCAGCGCGATTTTTGTGCCGGTGGTGCTGGGGCTGGCGGCGATCACGTTTGTGGCGTGGCTCGTGGCGGCGCGCTCGCTGCCGATGGCGCTGGCGAATACCGTGGCGGTGCTGGTGATCGCGTGCCCGTGCGCGATGGGCCTGGCCGTGCCTGCCGCGCTGACGGTGGCCGTGGGACGGGGCGCGCAGCTTGGCGTGCTGTTCAAGGGCGGCGAGGCGCTGGAACGGCTGGGGCATCTGGACGCGATTGTGCTGGACAAGACGGGGACGCTGACGGTGGGGCGGCCGATTTTAGAGAGGATTTTTGTAGTGGATTCGCGTGGCCTCCCACCCTTTCACCAGAATGGCGGCGAAAGGATGGGTCACCCGCCTTCTAATTTCTCGATGCAAGGTGGAGGATCGGGAAAAGAAAAAGCAACCGCAGATCCCCTTCTGCAGGCTCAGGGCAGGCTTTCGACTCCGTCCGCCAAGGCGGACTTCGCTCAGGATGACAATTTT
>PMYE01000023.1 GCA_003171315.1 Acidobacteriaceae bacterium | reverse complement strand
ATTGATCCGCCGAGAGTGTCGCCTCTGGTCAAAAGAAAGCGGAAAACCAATTCCTCGACAAATTTCTCCCCCGCAGGTTCAAGGAAGTTACGGATCAAGCCCATGATCGCATCGTCCTTGTCGCTCTCCTCCAGGTGGTTGGAAGCTTTGTCCGATACCCCGGCCGCCGTAAGAAGTCCCGACCGAATATCCTTCATCTTTAGAAGATAATTAGGAGTTTTGGCTCTTGAGGCGGCCGCTTTCAACGATCGTGCTTCTTCAACAAACGGTGTCGCTCGTCGGTTCTTCTCCAACGCCAGCGCGACAAATCCCGCCCTGACAGCTGCATAGCTCGTTTTAAGGTCGGCGCTCGATTTCAGATGTTTTCGGAACGGCTTCGTCACTTAATTTAAGTCCTACGCCAAATATAAACGCACTTCCGCAGCGACTCGCGCCCGTGTGCGCCCATTTGCTGACTGCTATTGCCCTTCCCGGTCGGCAGAACAAGAATCTTCTCGACGTTGAAGCCAAGCTCGCAAGCGATTTCGGAGAGGATGACATCGACCGGGATACTGGCGCCGGCGTAGCGCACGTTGTCGTTTACCATCATGAGCGGAGCGCCGCGCTTGAGCACACGGGCGCATTCGAAAATGACGCAGGCCATCTCATAGAAATAGCCCCTCACCATGCGCGGAATACCAGTGTTGTTCAACAATCCACGCTCGTTCTGGTCCTCCAAGTACCGCAGTACCATCTGCAGGATTTCCTGCTGTTCCGCCGCAGAAATCGCTGCGCTCCATTTCGGATTGAGCCCTATAAGGTCCTTAGCCCGGTTCTCAACTGTGCAGCTCAACATCTGTTGTCGAAAATCGAGAAGCCCCCTCTCGTCCACGCCGATAAGCGCCAGTTCCAGCGCATACGTTCTAGTGTAGTCGTATCGATTGCAGTAAGGTGGCGAAGTGATAATGCAGTCGTATGAGGACGCTTGTAGCTTTGGTAAAAGATCGAGGCATGACCCACGAAGCAAGCGGATTTCGCCGCGTTTGATATTCTGTGGGAACAACTCCTGTTGTGTCGCGTTTTCCGTAAGATCGGAGACAATTTCCTTCAACTTTGCGCGCATCGCGCTATCGAAGGACGGTATGACGCCCTTGTCGAAAATCTTTGTTCCCTGACGTCGCCCGGAGCGGTGGTCCCAGCGGAGATATTGCCCATCCTTCCGTGTGAAGCTGATCGCCTCTAGGATACACAGCAGGGCGAACATCAGAACCGACTTAATGCTATCGCCTTCGTCGTCGATGGCCGCCAGGAACTTCCTCATAGATTCGGCGGTTTCCTCTGAATACGCTCCCTTGGTAATTCGCAACTCAGCGAGCGGCTTCCCCTTCCGCGCGTTTCGCCACGGGGCATCCGAGGCCCATCTTGAGAGCGCGGCGATATCCGCAGGCTTAAGGCCAGAGTCGATTAACTGCTTCGTTTCGACGATTCGCTGTCCAATTGGAAGGAGTTCAATTCCTTCGGCATAAAGTCCCAAGCCACTTGCAGCAAACAAAGCCGTGCCGCTACCCGCGAATGGGTCTAGAAGAACACCCTTGTTAACGCCATACCGCGCAAGCAAGTATTCAACAAGCCCCGCTGAAAATGCTTCTTTGAACTTATACCAGCGATATACGGATCGTGACTTGTTTGCTTGGAAGCTAACAAGGCCGCGGGTAAGTGTAAGGTCCGTTAACAGGCGGCCGTTGTATCGCNNGTGGCGAGATCGCACAGCGTCGCTGCGGCGGTTCCGCAATCCCTCATCAATCCCTGTTTCAACCTACTATCCTCACCTTCCCCGCCGCCGGAAAGACCGTTGCGAACGCATTACACGCCCCCGCCTCTGCCGCGTCAAGATAGTCCACCCTAGGCTAAAAAGCACTACTGTAAACTAAGACATTCAGTAAAAAATCGAAATCGAGTACGTTTGCCAAACCTATTCCCCGGAACCCGATACCCGATCCCCATCCGCTGTGCTAATCTCTGCGCCTCTGTGAACCGAGGAGCCGTCCATGCGTTTGCGTCGTGAGCTGGATGCGCGGCTGTCAGCCGTGTTGTCGAAGATCGTCGGCCGCGAGGCGTCGGCGATGGTGCGCGTCGCGGCCGAGGCGAAGTTCGGCGACTACCAGGCCGACGGCGTGATGGGCCAGGCCAAACGCGACAAGAAGAAGCCCCGCGAATTGGCGGACGCGCTGGTCGCCCAGGCCGCGCTGACCGATTTCTGCCTGCCGCCCGAGGTGGCCGGACCGGGTTTCGTCAACCTGCGCCTCGCGCCCGATCTTCTCGCGCGGGAAATCGCCGCGGCGGCGCGCGACGAGCGGCTGGGCGTCGATCGCGCGGACCCGGCGCGCACGGTCGTGGTCGATTACTCAAGCCCCAACGTCGCCAAGCCGCTGCACGTAGGGCATCTGCGCAGCACGATTTTGGGCGACGCGCTGTTGCGCATCTTGCGCTTCGTCGGCCATCGCGGCGTCGGCGACAACCACGTGGGCGATTGGGGCACGCAGTTCGG
>PMYE01000058.1 GCA_003171315.1 Acidobacteriaceae bacterium | reverse complement strand
CGTCGCCAAATTTCGTCGATTTTATGCACCATAACGGCCCGCTTAGACCCCAAACCGGCCTCAACCCTCTGCTCGGCTACGTCTGATTTCCGCGCCTCGCGGAAAGCCTGGACAGGGGCACAGTCCGCGCAAAATTTTGCCACGCCTCGCGGCTTGTCAAGAGGGCCGGCGCGCGGGATTTTTTTAACTCTATTATTTGCAATAACTTACGCCATGCGACGATTTGCAGGGAATTTGCGGTAAATTCCCTACCCTTATACATAGCCAGACAAATGACGGAAGTGCAACGCTCGGCGAATGAGTACGCCCTCCCCCTGGCGGTTCTCCAGCGCGCTTGTCCCCTCTGAGTTTTGAGCGGGAGCTATGACAAAGGCCGCTGGAGAACCGCCGCAGCGGCGGGTTCCGGAGCGGTGGACCGTTGTTGTCTGCACGGAGCAGCTTTTGGCCCGAAGCTGGGCCGGAACCACGGAGGCATTCAGGCTTTTGAAAGCTGCTTTTCGGCGATTCTCCGGCAATCGCGGAGAACCGGCCGCCGTGCCCGGTGGCGCTCGCCGCGGCGAACGCCACCGGATGGCTTTGGCTTGAGATCGAAAGGCGCCAACCCGCTATGCGCAGGGCCGGCGTTCGATCGCAGGCTGGCCGCGCCGGTCGTGTGCCGGAGAAGATTCCGGCGCAAAATCACAGATTCAATTCAACCCCGCATGCCGCGCTGAAAGCCGCGGCTCGAAGGAGCATTTGTATGAACTTCATCTCAAATATCTGGAAGCATCCGAAGACGTCGTCGGCGGGGCTGCTGATCGCGGTCGCGAGCGTTGCCGGAGTGTTGTCGCAGCAGGGCGTAACCCTGGGCAAAGTGGGCAGCGGCACAGTGGTCACCCTGGCCAGTGCGCTGGCCACGGCGCTGCTGGGGCTGCTGGCGAAGGATCCGGGAGGGGTAGCGAGTCAGCCCGCCGCGGCAACCGGGTCAGCCAGCCAGCAGGCGAAGCTGGGGGCGTGGATGCTGATTGCATTGCTGATCCCGCTGCCGTGGATGCAGGGCTGCACGGGAACCAGCGTGGCCGAGAACATTGTGAACTGGACGCCGGCCTTGCAGAGCGCTGTTGCCACGTTGGACTCGACGGCGGCGCTGCTGGCGCCGGCCGACGCGCCAATTTTCGCCGCGTCCACGGTGGGATTCGACGCAGCCAGCAACCTACTGGCGGCGCAGGCCAAGGCGTACCTGGCCAATCCCTCGGCCAGTGTGCTGGCGCAACTGCAAAACCAGATCGTGACGTTCCAGCAGCAGGTGAATACTGCGCTGTTGCAAGCGGCAAGGATCGTGGATCAAAAGAGCCAGCAACATGCACTGGCGGCCATTCAGGGAGTGGGTACGATCGTGACCGCGATTCTGGCGCTGGTCGAGTCGATCTCCAGCAAGGCGCAGGTGGCGCAAATGGCGGCGGAGTCCGGCGTGAAGCTGGCCGCGGTCGAGCCGTATCTGGATGAGGGGCGCGCGGCAGAGATTGTGGCCGCGCACTACGGCGAGCCGGTGGAAGTAGCGCGCACGCAGGTGGCGCAGGCGGAGCGGGCGGAGATGAGCGCGGGGTTCTGAAGAACAGCCAGCCGGGTTGGCGAGTGTCGTGCTACCCCAGGTCCCAAAAGCGGGATCTGGGGCACCCGACCGAGGTCACTGACAACGTGGAGCAAACTGGAGCGCAACTGGCACGTCTAAAGTCGTGCCCTTTCAAAGCGGCGGCGGGTGGCCGGGTCTATTCCTCGATTTTGTAGGAGTAGTCCTCGATCCGCGCCAGGCGGTACCAGTTATGGGACCGGAGAGGAATTGGCTACCGAAGATGCCAGAGATTCCAGGTGGCATAGATCAAGAGCGCGGCTGCACCTTCGATGATCACGGCGTAGCTTACGCCGGCGACAACACGCCTGAGATCGTTGATTGCTCTCGCGGGGATTGCTTCCAATGCCCATTCCGCGCTGGGGGATATGGCGTCATCGTAGTTCGCGGCTGACGCGGAGGGCGCTACATCGCTGCTTAAGGGTAGGGAGGACGCGAGGAGTGCGGGCGATACGGTTGCCAGGTTCCAACTTTGAAGCTGCGTGGTTGACACTTGAGACCATCCTGCGGCGCAGAAAAGCGATGCGCCAGAAAACCAATCATCCGATTGGCTTTTTTGATAAGGACTTTCTGCCACAATTTGCAGCAATCGCTTTACCATAGGAGGGGCGATACTAGAGAATCCCGTATCGTGCTCATGCGGTTTAGGTTAAGTTGTGGAAAACGCTAAACTGCGAGGATTGAAGGCGCTTACAGACCGAGCGGTACCGTGTAATTCCGAACCGGGAATGTAAATTTTTCCAGAATTTCTGTCCGATTGATGGCTGGAAGGGGAAGGCGGATCGGCCGAAGCGGAGGCGCCGGGAGGCGGCGCTTGCCGGGCGACCGGGTTATTCCTCGATCTTGTAGGAGTATTCCTCGATGACGGGGTTGGTAAGGACTTCGCGGGCAATGCGCTCGACTTCGGCGCGCGCGGCGCCGGCGCTGAGCGAGTCGGCGAGCGAAAGAGCGAAGTATTTGCCCTGGCGCACGGCGGTGACATCGGCAAACCCGATCTTGCGCAGAGCGTTGTGGATGGTTTGGCCCTGCGGATCGAGGACCGATGCCTTCAGCGTGATGTAGACTTGCGCCTTCATGAGCAGATTATAAAGGCAGTGGTCAGGGGTCAGGGAACAGAAAGACAGAAGGAACCGTCGATAGGAAGATCCCAACTGCGCGGATGCGTTGGCGCGCGCCGGCGAGCGAGCGTGGCGGCTGACGCGAGGGCCGGAGGGCGGGCGCTATTCGGCTGCCGGCTCCGGTGCAGGCTCTGCAGTGACCGCGGCAGCGAGGGCGCGGCGGCGGGCGATGGGCCGCGCGGTGAACCAGTAGAGCAGCGGACCGAGAAGCGCAATCAGCAAAGCAAAGCCAGGTGATGAGACGTTGGCGAGGGCAGTGCCCGGATCGCCGAGCTTCTCGCTGCGCGAGAAGAAGAGTGCGCAGGCGATGAGGATGGCTGGACCGACGGCGAGCGCGCAAGCGAAGGGGAAGCTGCCGGCGCGGAAGGGGCGCGGAAGCTGCGGCTCGCGCAGGCGAAGAGCGATGAGGGCGAGGAATTCGAGGATCAGGCTCGAGCCGTAGAGGATCAGGTCGATGGAGATGAGCTTTTCGAAGGGGAGCTTTAGGGCGAGCGCCCATCCAAGCCCGCAGAAGAGGACGCTGACCCAGGGGACGTTACGGCGGTTGCGGCGCTCAAAGACGCGCGGCAACATGCCGTCGGAGGCCATGGCGATGGGCAGGCGCGCGTAGCTCATCATGAGGGCGTTGAACATGCCTACGCCGCAGATGACGCCGCCGGCTACGATGGCGGCGCTGAGCAGCGATCCGCAGATGGCGCCGCCCGCGATGGCCCATGAGCCGGTGGTAAAGCCGTCGGGCGAGAGGCCAGCAAAGGCCATGGCCAGGAGCGGAAGTATATAGACCGCGGCGGTAAACGCAGCCGCGCCGACCATGGCCCGGGGATAGTTGCGCTGGGGGTTGTCGACTTCCCGCGCCACGGTGGACGCGTTGTCCCAACCCATATAGTTCCAGAGCGCGACGAGAAACGCGGTGGTGAGGCTCGAGGTGGAGTCAGGTCCGGCGGCGGGAGGCCCCCAGTGCATGGCAGGGTGGAGCGTGATGCCCCGCCAGAATCCGAGAACGATGAAGACGGCGAAAGGCGCGAGGAGCAGGGCGGACATCCAAACGGAGTCATCGCCGACGCGGGGCGCGCCGCGGAGGTTCCAGGCACAGCAGAGGATAACGACAGCCAGAGACCAGAGGTAAGAGCGGGAGCCGGCTGTGAGGGCGGGACGGAACATGCCGAGGTAGAGAACGAAGATGGAGGGGTAAAGCGCCATGTCGAAGATACTGGCGGAGAGCGAAAGCCAGCTTTCCTGATATCCCCAGAACGGCCCGAGGCCGCGCCGCACCCAAACGTAGAAGCCGCCCTCGGCAGGGATGGCGGCGGCGAGTTCGCCGATCATGAGCGCGGTGGGCAGGCTCCAGATGAAGGGCAGCACCACCAGGGCGACAATCGACAAGCCGAAGCCCGCGCCGCCGAGGATGTCCTCGAGGCCGTAGGGCCCCCCCGAGACCATGAAGAAGGTTGCAGCCACAAGGGGAAGAAGGAGCAGCTTGCTGTGCGAAGGTGTAAAGTGAAAACGCATCATTGTGCATCTTAACTGGCGCGGCGGAAGCGGGGAAGCGAAAAGACTGAAGGGCGGCGGGAACAAGATTTCCGGTATAATCCAGTCTGGGAACCGGAGAGATGGCCGAGTGGCTG
>PMYE01000175.1 GCA_003171315.1 Acidobacteriaceae bacterium | reverse complement strand
CGCAAGTACGATTTCTCGCGCGTGGGCCGGCTGAAGTTCAACATCAAGCTCTACGAGAACCAGGACGCGACGCATCTGGATCACCGCACGCTGACGCCGGAGGATTTCTATGCGACCATCCGCTACCTGCTGAAGCTGCGCAAGAACATCGGNNTGATGGAGAACCAGTACCGCATCGGCCTGGTGCGCATGGAGCGTGCGATCCGCGAACGCATGGGGTCGGTCGATATCGACACCGTGATGCCGCACGATTTGATCAACGCCAAGCCGGTGGCGGCGGCGGTGCGCGAGTTCTTCGGCTCGTCGCAGCTTTCGCAGTTCATGGACCAGACCAATCCGCTGTCGGAGATCACGCACAAACGGCGGCTTTCGGCCCTGGGGCCGGGCGGACTGAGCCGCGAGCGCGCCGGGTTCGAGGTACGCGACGTTCATCCCACGCACTACGGGCGCATTTGCCCCATCGAGACGCCGGAAGGCCCGAACATCGGGCTGATCAGCTCGCTAAGCTGTTTCGCGCGCATCAATGAGTACGGGTTCATCGAGTCGCCTTACCGCAAGGTGAAGGATTCGAAGATTCTGGATTTCGTGGAGATCGTGAACGCCGGCGAAAGCGGACTGCGCGTGGGCGATCACATCGAGAAGGCGGAGGCGCAGCGGCTGAACGCGCAACTGAAGAAGGCGGGCAAGCGCGCCATCGAATCCATTCCCTACAGCTTTTACCTGTCCGCGTGGGAGGAAGACCGGCACACCATCGCGCAGGCCAACATCGAGTTCAACGACAAGGGCGAGATCACCGAGGACCTGGTGAACGCGCGCCGGCAGGGGAACTTTGTGCTGGTGAATCGGGCTGAGGTTGATTACATCGACGTGAGCCCGAAGCAGTTGGTCTCGGTGGCCGCATCGCTGGTGCCGTTCCTGGAGCACGACGACGCCAATCGTGCGCTGATGGGCGCCAACATGCAGCGCCAGTCGGTGCCGCTGCTGGCGGCCGAGGCGCCGCTGGTGGGTACGGGCATGGAAGGCGTGACGGCGCGCGACTCCGGCGCGGTGATCCTGGCCAAGCGCAACGGCCTCGTGGATTCGGTGGACTCGGAGCGCATCATTGTGCGCGTTGAAGGCGAGTACCATCCCACACAACTCTCGCGCGAAGTGGGTTCCGACATCTACCAGCTCATCAAGTTCAAGCGGTCGAACCAGAACACCTGCATCAATCAAAAGCCCGTGGTCCACGAGGGCGACCGTGTAGTGAAGGGCCAGGTGATCGCCGACGGACCGTGCACCGAACATGGGGAGCTGGCGCTGGGACGCAATGTGCTGGTGGCCTTTATGCCGTGGCGCGGGTACAACTTCGAAGACGCGATCCTGATCAGCGAACAACTGGTGCGCGAGGACTACTACACCAGCGTGCACATCGAGGAGTTCGAGATCGAGGCGCGCGACACCAAGCTGGGTCCCGAGGAGATCACGCGCGACATTCCCAACGTGAGTGAGCATGCGCTGCGCGATCTGGATGAGAGCGGCATCATCCGCATCGGCGCCCAGATCGGACACGGCGACATTCTGGTGGGCAAGGTGACGCCCAAGGGCGAGACGCAGCTGACGCCGGAAGAGAAGCTGCTGCGCGCNNATCTTCGGTGAGAAGGCCGGCGACGTGCGCGATGCATCGCTGACCTGCCCTCCCGGCATTGAGGGCACGGTGGTGGATGTGAGGATCTTCAGCCGCAAGGGCCAGGAGAAGGACGAGCGCGCCAAAGTGATCGAGGCCGAGTATGTGGCCAAGCTGGAAAAGAACCTTGGCGACGAGATCCGCATTCTGACCGACGAGCGGTTGAAGCGTCTGGAGGCCATCCTGGGCGGCAAGGAGGTGCTGGCCGACCTGCACGACGAACGCACCAACAAGCGTCTGCTGGTCAAGGGCGCGATCCTGGACCGCGACACCATCGAGCGCATCTCGACCAAGAACCTGAAGCGCATTCGCTATGCCGACAAGGACCCGCGGGTGAATGAGCAGATCGACGAGATCGAGGAGATGACCTCGCGGCAGATCGAAGTGCTGCGCAAGATCACCAACGAGAAGGTGGCCAAGCTGCAGAAGGGCGACGAGCTGCCTCCGGGCGTGATCAAGCTGGTGAAGGTCTACGTGGCCATGAAGCGCAAGCTGAGCGTGGGCGACAAGATGGCCGGCCGCCACGGCAACAAGGGCGTGATCTCGCGCATTCTTCCCGTGGAGGATATGCCGTATCTGCCCGATGGAACGCCGGTGGAAATTGTGCTGAACCCACTGGGCGTGCCCTCGCGCATGAACGTGGGGCAAATCCTGGAGACGCACCTCGGGTGGGCCGCGCATGAGCTGGGCCAGAAAGTGGCCGAGCTGGTGAAGGCCAACTCCGACGCCGCGTACGTGCGCGAGATGGCAAAGAAGGAGTTCGCCGGCACGGCCGTGTTGCGGCAGCTGCTGGAGCTGGACGACGAGATGCTGGTGCGTGTCGCTCGCGGTATGGGCAAGGGCATCTGGTTCGGAACGGCGGTCTTTGACGGCGCGCAGGAGAGTGAGATCAAGGCGCTGCTGGCTTCGGCGGGCTTGCCGTCATCGGGCAAGACGATGCTCTACGACGGCCTGACGGGTGAGCAGTTCGAGCAGCCGGTGACGGTGGGCTACATTTACATGCTCAAGCTCTCGCACCTGGTCGACGACAAGATTCACGCGCGGTCGATCGGGCCGTACTCGCTGATCACTCAGCAGCCGCTGGGCGGCAAGGCGCAGTTCGGCGGGCAGCGCTTTGGCGAAATGGAAGTATGGGCGCTCGAAGCCTACGGCGCTGCCTACATCCTGCAGGAGCTGCTCACCGCGAAGTCGGACGACGTGTATGGCCGGACCAAGATCTACGAGGCCATCGTCAAGGGCGAGACGGCGATGGAGCCAGGCATTCCGGAGTCGTTCAACGTGCTGATCCGCGAGTTGCAGTCGCTATGCCTGGACGTGGAGCTGATCAAGCGCGCAGATATCAAGAAGGCGCCCGCGCCGGAAGTGGCGGCGGTGGCGGATTAACGGCAGCTTCTAGCTGCTAGCTACTAGCTGCGTCGAGCTGAAGCCTGCGGCCGGAACAAAACCAAGTTATGGTGCGTGTGTACTGCTTTTGACACGCGTGCTGACAGCGTGAGAAAGAACAACTGCTTCCCGAACCGGGGAAGCTAGAAGCTAGTAGCTAGCAGCTAGTAGCTGGGAAATTGGAGGGTCGCCTTGTTCCGTTCGAACCCATTTGAGCTTACCAGCCCCATCACCGATTTCGACGCCATCCGCATCATGCTGGCTTCGCCGGAGAAGATCCGCAGTTGGTCGCATGGCGAGGTCACCAAGCCGGAGACCATCAACTACCGCACCTTCAAGCCGGAGCGCGACGGCCTGTTCTGCGCGCGCATCTTCGGCCCGGTAACCGACTGGGAGTGCCTGTGCGGCAAGTACAAGCGCATGAAGCACCGCGGCGTGATCTGCGACAAGTGCGGCGTGGAAGTGACGGTGAGCAAGGTGCGCCGCGAGCGCATGGGGCACATCGAGCTGGCGTCGCCCTGCTCGCACGTGTGGTTCTTCAAGGGCCTGCCTTCGAGGATCGGCCATTTGCTCGACATTTCGCTGCGGGATCTGGAGGGCATTCTCTACTTCGAGTCCTACGTAGTGGTCGACGCCGGGGACGCCCCGGTGCGCGAGCGCGAGATTATCAAGGACGAAGTCCGTTATCGCGAGCTCGACCAACAGTTCCGTCCCTCCGGCTTCAAGGCTATGATGGGCGCCGAAGCCATCAAGGAGCTGCTCAAGCGCGTGAATGTGGACGAGCTGGGGATGGAGCTGCGCGAGCGGATGAAGACCGAGACCTCCGCGCAGAAAAAGCTCAAGTACGCCAAGCGCCTGAAAGTCGTGGAGGCATTCCGCAAGAGCGGCAACAAACCGCAGTGGATGATTCTCGATGTGCTGCCGGTGATTCCCCCCGAGCTCAGGCCCCTGGTGCCGCTCGACGGAGGCCGGTTCGCCACCTCGGACTTGAACGACCTCTACCGCCGCGTGATCAACCGCAACAACCGGTTGAAGAAGCTGATGGACCTGCACGCGCCGGAAGTCATTGTGCGCAATGAAAAGCGCATGCTGCAGGAAGCCGTGGACGCGCTGTTTGACAACGGCCGCCGCGGCCGCGTGCTGCGGGGCGCCAACAATCGTCCGCTCAAATCGCTCTCGGATACGCTCAAGGGCAAGCAGGGCCGTTTCCGCCAGAACCTGCTGGGCAA
>PMYE01000020.1 GCA_003171315.1 Acidobacteriaceae bacterium | reverse complement strand
GCCGGTGGGGGCTAGGAAAGCGTCGAACTAAAACCTAACTCCTATATCCATCCGCGCACGGCATAGCCGACGATCTTGGCGGATTCGACCAGCATGGTCTCGAAGGCGGAGAAGCGCCCGTTCCAATGCTCGGTGGAGTGAAGCACATCCGGAACCGCCATGGGGGTAACTTCGATGCCCAGCTTGCGGAAGACGCGAAGCGCCCGGAACATGTGAAAGTCGCTGGTAAGCAGAACCTTTTTGCCGGGCATACCCTGGATCAGGCGCGCCGTCTCGATAGCGTTTTCGCGGGTGCTTGTGGTACGCCACTCGGCGATGATGGCTTCGCGGGGAATGCCTTCAGCTATCAGAAAGTTGAGGATGCCGGGTCCGCCGCCGCTGATCACGATTTTGTTGAAGCCTCCGGTTTGCCAGGCAAAAAGTGCCTGGCGCGCGCGCCAGTAAGAGGAGTATGAGATGCCGCCATTGTCGTCAGCCGCCGCGCTGAGCAGGATGAGAACGTCGCCTTTGGGCTGCTCGATGGGGCCGGCATAGGCAAGCGCCCACCACGAGACAACAGGAGTGAACATCACCAACACGGTGATGAGCCCGATGGCCGCGAGCAGGTGGTTGAGCCCTCGTCCGGTTTTGCGCAGGATACTCATGCGCGGGCTTCCGGGCGCGCAAGTGCGAGCGATTCAAAGATTTTGAGCAACTCTGCCGCGACGGCCTCCCAGCTCCGGCTGCCGCGCGCGGAGATTGCCTTGGCGTCCCAGCTTCTGTCGAGGACTGCTGCAACGGCCTGAGCCAGCGCTCCGGAGTCGCGAGGGGGCACGAGGCGTCCGCACTCGTCGCTCAGGATCTCTGGGATGCCGCCGACATTCGTGGCGACGACAGGCCGGCCGCTGGCGAGCGCCTCCAAGATAACATTGGGGCAGCCTTCCATGTAACTCGGCAGGGTGACCAGATCGGCCGCCGCCATCCAGACGGCGACATCGTCGAAAGAGCAACCGGGCAGCGCGTGGATGTAGCTGGCGGCGTTGTTGGCCTGAATGGCGCTCAGGATGAGAGGCCTGTCCGGCCCCTCGCCGATCAGATACACGTGCAAATTCGCACGCTCAGAATGCATCGAAACCGCCGCTTCAACGAGTTCACGCAAGCCTTTTTTCACATCCATGCGCCCGATGTAAATCACGGCCTCCGAGGCCGAGTTGATGTGCAGCTTCTGCCTCGCCTCAAGACGGTCCCTGACATGAAAGACGGAGAGGTCGCAACCGTTGACGATGGCGCGCGTCTTTTCAGCCGATGCGCCCATGGCTACAGCTTTCTTGCGCAGATTGTCGCTGACCGTGATCAGAAAATCGGCCTCGCGCAGAACGGTGCGCGTGTGCAGGGCCGAAATTGGATCACCGATCCGGTTGATGTCGGAGCCAATGCCCTTGGCAACGACAGGAACCGAAAGAGCTTTACCGATCTTGAGCGCGGCATACCCGTCGGGGTAAAGAAAGTAGCTAAAGATGAGATCGGGCGCAAACTCGCGCACGTGAGGCAGCAGAGCGCGGGCGGCCATCCATCCGTTGAACGGACGGGAGAGCAGGGGCAGCGCGGGATAGTCATAGTAGCTTGCCTTCACATCAGGCCGGCCATAGGAGGCGTCAAGCTTGCCGTAACTCCTGCTGCGCGGCTTGAGTAGGGATGGATAACTTGCGTTGGGATAGAAGACCCGAAGATCGGTCTCGCGGGCTAACACGCGCAGCGTCTGATAGGCCGACCGGCCCTGCCAGGGCTCCGCCGAACTGGGGAAATACCGGGTGACGACAGCGATCTTGAGCATGGCTATTCTCCCGCTCCCGTAGGCTGGGCGGCCAGCGCTTGTGAGTCGCTCTCCCGCTGTCTTTCGGCGATGGAATGCAGCAGGACGGCATAGCGCTGCGCAAGAACCTTGCGTTCGTACTGCGCGATCTTCTCTACGTCTGGTTGAAACGCGCTGGCAAGCGATTCGCCGCGAGCGGCAGCGTCGAGGAAGAGTCGGCGGATACCCTCGACATCCTGAACGTCCGCCCACCATCCCGCCCGTAGCTCATCGAAAAGGCGGCGTGTCTCTCCCCCTGGATGGACTACTCCGAGAATAGGCTTGCCCCCGCCAACGTAATCGTAGAACTTGCCTCCGACGTTCAGTGGATCGTGGTTGATCAACAGGACATAATCGGTTTCATCCATGGCGACCAGAGCCTCGTGTTGCGGCAGATACCCCTTCAGTTCGACCATATCCCCCAGTTGTAAAAGGGCTTCGCGGTAGCGAGGCTCTTCGATGTGGCCGATAAAGCGGAATTTGAATCGGGACTTCACTTCTGGCGACAACGATTGCAAGGCTCGAATCAGCGTGGTTGGCTCGGTTGAGGCATAGACGGTGCCAACGTAGGTGACGACGATCTTGTCGTCGTGCCGGGGCTCTGCTGAAGACGCGGAGCGGCGCAGTCTCGTGGTGTCGAATCCGTTAGGAATGAGATGGAACTTGCTCTCCGGCTCTTGCGGATAGCGGGCGCGAATCTCGCGCCGCGCGGCTTCGGTAACTGCAACAACGGCAGTCGCGTTTGTCACGGCGCTGGCTTCGGCGTTGCGGGCGACACTGCGGGCGCGCTCGCTGCGGCTGAAGAGAAAGCTGACTAGATCAAAAGCGGTCGAGAGCCATTCGTCGCGGAAGTCGACAACAATGGCCAGACGAGGAAACTCCTTCCGAAGCTTTTCAACCAGAAGAACATTGGAGAAAGG
>PMYE01000158.1 GCA_003171315.1 Acidobacteriaceae bacterium | reverse complement strand
TCGACGACTTCGGCCACTGGAACTCGCGCCTCGGCGTGGACGCCTGCGATGAGCTCCTATGCCAGGTGGCCAGCCGCACCGGCGCCCTGCTGCGCAGCTACGATCTGCTGGGCCGGCCCGGCATGGACTCGTTCCTTGTCGCGCTGCCCGCCTGCGCCACCGCCAACGCCGTGGCGCTTGCCGAGCGCCTTCGCCTCGAAGTCTTCTCTGCGCCGTTCCACGTGGCCGGCGAAACCATTCGCCTCTCCGCTTGCTTTGGCATCGCCAACAGTTGCGGCCGCTCGCCGGTGGTGGTCCTGCGCGAGGCCGAGAAGGCTCTCGAATGGGCCAAGGCCGCCGGACCGGAGTCCATTCAGTGCTTTGGCAGCCCGCCGCAACCCGCGCCGTCGCCGGTCACATTCTTCTCATCGGCCTCCGGCGACGAACTGCTGGCTTGGTAGTCGAGTAGACTGCGCACAACTAACTCAATGCGCCTGTGCTTCTTCCGGCCTCTGCGGGAGATTGCGGGAACCCTATCTTTCGTGGCAGGCCGCCGCAACTTCCGGCTCCAGGAACTCCTGAAACACGTCGTTTGAGATGAGCCGGCCGCGCGCGGTGAGCCGCACTCGCTCGCCGTCGAAGGTCAGCAGCCCATCGTTCACAACCCGCTCAACGATCTCCATTTCCGGCACGACCATTGCCCGTCCAAACTCCCGTTCCAGCGCGGCCNNGCCACGTCCACGCCCACGTTCATCCGCAATCCCAGGAACCACGCTTCCTCGTGCTGACGCGCTGGCGTGAGCCATGTCGTCTCCACCAGTCCCGCCCCGGCGAGATATGCCTTCAGATCGTCGGTCGTGGTCGCGCGAAGCATGTCATCGGGCCCGCCACGATGCATCGAGTGGTCCGCTCCATGCAGGGCGCCCCATCTTTGCCGCGTCTCTTTCTTTGCGGCAAGGGTGGGCTCGCACCGAAGCATCGACGACGCATCCAACCCCACGCCGAGGTACGGACGCCGCTGCCAATAGCGCAGATTGTGCCGNNGCCGCGCGAAGTTCGAAATTTCGTACTGCTCGAGTCCGCTCTGGGCCAGCCGCTCGATCGCCTGCTCGTACATGCGTGCGATCGCATCGTCACCTGGGACCAATCCGGCGTGGTACCGCGAGCCGCCCTTGAGCACTTCGCGCCCCAGCCGCGAGTCCTCGTCGACCTCCAGCATATAGACGCTGGCGTGCGGAATGGCTGAGGCAATCAACGCCTCCAGCGATTCCTCCCAAGACGCGAACGTCTGCCCGGCCAGGCCCGCGATCAAATCGACATTCAGGTTCGCGATCCCGGCGGCTCGCAGCCGTCGCAGATCTTCTTCGACCGTCGCCCGGTTGTGCAGCCGCCCGCTCGCGCGCGCCTCGCTGTCGACAAACGACTGCACGCCCAGACTCACGCGGTTCACGCCCGCGGCCGCCATCGCTCGCAAGGCCTCAGCGGTCAACTGTCCCGGCGCGCACTCCGTGGTGATCTCCGCGCCGGCGTCGAGGTCGAACTCCGCACGTATGGCGACGAACAGCCGCGCCAGCAACTCCGGCGCCAGTAGCGATGGCGTTCCCCCGCCCAGGTACACCGTATCCACGCGCCGCGGCAGCTCCGCTCCACATGCTGCGGCCCACGCCCCTGCGCCGCTCAGGTCCTCGACCACCCGCTCCACGTAGCGCACGTGATCCACCGCCGGATACACGCCCGAAGCGAAGTTGCAATAGGTGCACTTCGACCGGCAAAAGGGAACGGAGATATAGATCCCCAGCGCGTTGTCCGCGGCGCCCTTCATGAAAAGATTGTTTCACGCAAAACCGCGCCCCGCACGCGGGAAAGCCCCGCGCGGATCATGCAATCATGGATGCAGGGAGATCCGGATTTGAAAGCCTGGCCAGTCCTTGCCATTTTCGTCATCCAGGTCATCCTTTTCCTCGCTCATTGGTTCGTCTACTCCACCTGGATCGCCTTCTGGCCCGGTCTCGCGCCCGCCTCGGCCGCCGATCTGGGCGCCACGATGCTTGTGCTGGCCTTCAGTTTTGTCATTGCCTCCGTGCTCTCTTTCCGTTTTTTCAACTTTGCCGTCCGGGCCCTCTACTGGCTGGCTGCTGTCTGGCTCGGTTTTCTCAACTTCTTCTTCTGGGCGTCCTTTTTCGTCTGGCTGATCTGGTTCGCGCTACGCCTCTCGCGCATGGCGGCGAGTCCGGCCGCCTTGCGGATGCCGCTCGCGGCAGCGATTTACGGGATCGCGGCGGCGGCCGGAATCTACGGCCTCATCAACGCGCGGGCGATTCGCATTCGCCGCGTGACGGTGAGGATTCCCAACCTGCCCGCGTCGTGGCATGGCCGCAGAGCGGTTCTGCTCAGCGATTTGCATCTCGGGCCCATCAACGGAGTTCGCTTCTGCCGCCGTCTGGTGGCAATGGCCTCGCGTTTCCAGCCCCACATCGTTTTTCTTCCCGGCGACGTTTTTGATGGCACCCACGGAGACTTGGGCCGTCTGCTCGCGCCCTTTCACGCGCTCACGGCGCCGCTCGGCGTCTACTTCTCCACGGGCAACCACGAGGAGTTTACCGCCGCCACGCAGTACATTGACGCCATCACCGGCGCCGGGATCCGCGTTCTTGCCAACGAGCAGGTCGTGGTCGACGGCCTCGAGATCGTGGGCGTGCTCTATCGCGACTCCACACATATCATCCGCATGAAAACCACGCTCGAAAGCCTGCGCCCGGACCGCACGCGGCCCGGCATCCTGCTCAATCACGCGCCCACGCGCTTGCCGCTTGTGGAGCAGGCGGGCTTCAGCCTGCAACTCTCCGGCCACACTCACGGCGGACAGTTCCTTCCTTTCACGTGGATCACTCGCAGCGTCTTTGGCCGCTTCACGAGCGGGCTGCACCGCTTCGGCGCGCTCCAGGTCTACACTTCAACCGGCGCCGGGACGTGGGGCCCTCCCATGCGCGTCGGCACGCAACCGGAGATTGTGTTTATCGAGTTCGAATAGCAGACTCGTATCCGATTGTTAAGCCGCCAAAAAAGAAGTCTGTTTTGAGCGCCGAATCCTCCTCGCCGAGGCCATGCGCGCCTCGCGCAGCACCGTCGAGCGCATTTGCTCGGCGGTCAGGAGTCCGGTATGCAGCATCTTCAGCACCACCGGCCGATGCAGCTGCGTGTCGTTGGCCAGGTACGCTACGCCGCTGCCCCCGGCGCCGCAGAATCTCGTAATGTGCAATCGTTTTTCGCTTCATCGCGCACCTCAAGTTTACCGGCCGTCGTTTAAAGATCGTCTTAATACGCGATGCTTCGCGGCGCCAATCTGCTAACGTCGAAGGCAGGATGAACTGCCTTCGTGGACACCCGGCACAAGGCGGCCTGCGCCCGGAAAATCGAGCGCAAAGCGCGCCGCTGCCGATGGCAAAGCTGGCTCTCGCCTGTGCGCTTGTCATGTCGTTGTGCCCGCTCGCCGCGCAACAGAATACGCCGCCGGAAACACAACCGGACGCGCAACAGGCCACGCCTCAGCCGCCCTCTTCCGAAGTAGAACCATCCTCCGCGGCGCAGCAGCCAGGGGCCGGCGCGCAACTCCGCACCGGAACCTCCAGCGGCCTCGACGCCGATACTCGATTGCAGAACCTGCTCGCCGACCACCAGTATCTTGGCGTGCAGGAGCAGCTCAGCCGGTTGCCGCCGGCTCAGGCGCAGTTGTATCGCGGTATTCTGGCCAACCGCTCCAACCACCTCGAGCAATCCGTGCAGCTCCTCGAGCCGCTCGTCGACCAGGTAACGGCCAGCGGCAACACGGCGCAGGAAAAGCTGCTTCGCAAGGCGCTGGCCGAAGACTACCTGCGCCTTGGCGAATGGGCTAAGGCCGCGCAGGCATACCAGGCGCTCGACGACCGCCTGCACGCGAAGTTCAGCTCCGACGAGCAGGACGAGATCGAGATGCCGCTCAAGTTGCTGCCTCTGGCCAAGGACGATCCGGTCACGACCGTCGATCCCTGCGAGCCCTTTCGGCTCCAGGTCAGCAACGATCCTCTCGGCCTCATCGACGTCCCCGTTTTCATCGATGCGCGCTCGCACAGTTGGATGCTCGATCCTACCGCGCCGTTCAACCTCATCGCACGCTCGACCGCGCGGCAGATCGGCCTCACCGTCTCCAGGGAGTCCGCGACCATCCGCACTCTTACCGGCCGCTCCATCGAGGTGCACGTCACCGTCATTCCGCGCTTCAGCATCGGCGGCCGCCTCACCCTGCACAACGTCACCGCCTTCGTCTTTGACGATGCCGACTATTACTTTCCTCATTCCGGCTACCAGGTCGAGGGCGTCCTCGGCTACCCGGCGCTCGCCGCCATGGGCAGCCTCACCGTGGGAGACAACACCATCCAGGTCCGTCCCGCCAAGGAGATCGAGGGCAGCGGCACAGGCGATCTTCTCACCACCGGCGTCCGCTTCTATCTCGACGGCGACCAAATGATCGTCGCCCTGGGCCGCGCGCCCGACCCTGCCGCCGCCGCTTTATCTCAGGATTCCTTTGCCGCAAATCGCGAGGGCAGCGAAGCCGGCGGCCGGATGTTCGCCATCGACGCAGGCGGGCAACAGACCTACCTCACCTCGCGCTGGTTCGACGAGCACGCCGCGGAGTTCAACAGCCGGAAGATGGAGATGTTCTCGTTCCCCGGAATGGAATCCGCGCCGCGGCCCGCTTATGTCGCCGAGACCGTTTCTCTCGCTGTCGGCGACACCCAGATCGTCCTCCACTACATTCCCGTTCTCACCCAGCCTCTCGGTTCGGCAGTCCGCGACGACGTCTACGGCGTCCTCGGCATCGACGCTCTCGACCAGCTCAAAAGCTACACCTTCGACTACCGAACCATGCGTTTCAGCGCGCGCGGAGAGTAGGGCGGGGAATAGGGAGCAGGGAACAGGGAATAACGGCTGACGAGCAGGGATCGGGAGCAAAAAACTGAAAAATCGGGAACTATTTCTTCGCCTTTTCCAGCTTCGTCTGACCGCGCCGCCCGAGAAACATCGCCACGACGCCGAACGCCAGCAGCACCAGGCCCCACCAGAGGTTCGCATCGATCCCCAGGCACTTCGCGTAGACTGCCGCGTTGGCGCGGGTAGCCACGCCGAATGCTGTCAGGACCGTTCCCATCAGCGTGAACAGCATTCCCATCGAAATGCGCGCATCGTAAAACATGGCTCTCCCTCCGCTCAGATCAAGATCAAATTCACCGCAACGGCCGCCAGCAAAATGGCCCCGGCGAGCGCCTCCGGCCGCTTCCACCACATAGCGTTGGCCGGCGGCTGTTCGGCGAGCGAGTGCACCAGCCCCTTGAGCTCCGCCTCCGGCCGCGCGTTTGTGAACGCGCTCACCGCTGCCGTAACAATCAGGCTCACGCAGAAGGCAAATGCTGCCGTGCCCAGGTCCAACGCCATCTGGCTCGAAGGATGGTGCAGCCCGGCAATCCATCCGCCGTGAATGCCTGGCTGCGCGCCCCTGGGCAGCGCAAGCCCGTGATGCAACAGGGCCGCGACAGCGCCCGCGATCAGCCCCGCAAAGGCGCCGTGCCCCGTGGCTCGCTTCCACAGGGCGCCCAGCAGCAGCGCTGCAAACAGCGGCGCATTCACCACCGCGAAAACCAGCATCATCGCGTCCATCATGCTGTTAGAGCGCATCGCCGCGCACGCCGCGCCGATGGCGAACATCATGCCGCCCGCCGCGGCCCACCGGCCCACGGCAAGCATTCGCTGGTCGCTCGCGTCTTTGGCAAGGAACGCCTGGTAGATGTCGCACGCGAACACTGCGCTGAAAGCGGTCAGGCTGGCCGCCACGCCGCCCATCAGGCAGGCCAGCAATGCCGCCAGCCCCAGTCCCAACAGGCCAATGGGCAGGAACTGCACGAGCACGTTCGGCGTGGCCATCGCGTAGTCCAGCACGGCGCTGCCGTCCGCGCCCTTCACCGGCTTTCCCGTAGACGCATCGGCTTTTGCCGGAACCAGCCCCTGCCCCGCTTCCACGGCCGGCGGCACAACGGTGATGTCGTGATAGATTGTGCCGTTTTCGTTATGAATCAGAATCGCGGTTCGCGGCGTTGGCAGCGCGATGGCAAGCAGACCCGGCAGGATCAGCAAAAACGGCACAAACACCCGCACCGCCGCGGCGATGAGCGGAGCTCTCCGCGCCGATTGCACATCCTTGGCCGCCATCGCCATCTGCAACAGCCTGAAGTCCGCGCACCACGCGCCGCCGCCCAGCACAAGACCGGCGCCCACCACCAATCCGATGGCGCCAATGCCCATGGGGCTGGCGCCGGCATGGGCCGCGCCACTCCACTCGTGCAAAAAGTTTGCGGGAATCGCGGCCTTCAACCCGCCCCAACCGCCGATCTTCCTTAATCCAAGCAGCACCACGGGCAACATTCCGGCGGCCATCACGCAAAACTGCAGCGCCTGGTTGTACATGGCCGCGGCAAGCCCGCCCAGCAGAACGTACGTCAGCACCAGCGCCGCCGGCAGCGCGATGGCGAGCAATGGAATTCCTTCTGGCGGCAGGTGCGCCGCGTTTGCAACCCGATCGAAAACGTGCAGCGCCGCCAGGACCCGCGCCATGGCGTAGAGCGCAATCCCTGCGCTGAACGCGGCCATGGCGGCAAACAGGCAGGCGTTCAGCGCCCGCGTTTTCTGGTCGAAGCGCAGCCCGAGATACTCAGGGATCGACCGCGGCGCAACTCCCGCGGCTCCGCTCCCCGAGCTTCCTCGGTAATAAACAGGCACGAGAACCAGTGCAGCCAGAAGCATTGCCGGAATGGAGCCAAGGGCGAAGAAGCCCACGCTGGCCAGCCCGTACTGCGCCCCCGCGGCGCCCATGCCCAGCACCTCCTGCGAGCCCAGGCTGGCGCCTAACATCGCCACGCCGCACAGCCATGCGGGCAGCTTTCGCCCGGCCTGCAGGTACTCCCGGCTTCCCGTCATCGCCGGCTTGAGCGAGAATCCGGCGGTTAGCATAAAAAAGCCGTAGATAAGCAGAATCAGCCAGTCGGCGGGAGCAAGATTGGGCACGAACGGTTCCTTCCCTTTTGATGTTACAGAACCCGAGTGACCTTCAAAGGCAGACCGATGGCGACGTGGAGATGGCGTTGGCGCGAAATGCCCGCGCGCTTCCGTCCTGCGAAAGAAAAACGGCGGCAAGGGGAGATCCCCCTGCCGCCGCCGGTTTGTCTGTCAACCGTATTTACCTTCGGATGAAAACCGTCGAAATCCAGGCCGCGCTTCCACTCTCTCTATCAGTTCTATTTGCTTTCGAGGCGCGACAATCGCTGCATCCCGTTTCTGCTACTGCTCTTCTCCCGTCCCCGGAGCCGGAGCAGGTGCCGGAGCGGCTCCCGGCGCTGGCGCAGGGGCTCCCTGCGGAGCTGCCGGTGGCTGAGGCGCCTGCGGCCGATGGAACTGTCCGTTCGGCCCGCGGAATTGGTTGCCTGGTCCGCCCATGCCCGGCCCGCGTCCATCGTGTCCCCACTGACCGTGGCCCCAATCGTGCATCCGCCCGTGCTCCATCCGGTTCTGATACATGGTTTGCAGTTGTTTCCACTGGTCCGGCTTCAATTGCATCCGAATGTCCAGCAGAAAAAGCGCATTCGCCTTTTCCAGCTCTGCGCGCGCGCTCACGACCTTGTCGGTCTGCGCTTCAATCGCCGCGCGGTCCGGAGTATCGGCCTTCATCAGCGGAGCCATCTCCAGCTCCACCTTTTGCAAATTGGCCTGCAGGTCGATCAGCTTCATGCGATGGTCCTGCAGAATTCCATCCATTACCTTGCGCTGATCGTCGGTCAGGTTCAACTGCTTCACGATGTTCGGGTTGTTCCAGAACCGTCCGTGCGCGAATCCGAACGCGCGTTCGATGGGAGGCCGATTCTGCTCCAATCCAGGTCCCATGCCTGGTCCGTTGGGCCCTTGCGCGCACACCCAACCGCCAGCCACCAACACCCCCGCTACCGCCAAAACCAGTCGTAAAGTTTTCAGTATCCTCATTGGTTTCTCCCCCTTGTGTCCCAAGGGATCCTTTCTCGCCTTCTCTGTGTCCTCTTTTTGCTTTGGGTCCCCTAATTTGTACCGTTCTCTTCCACCAGTTGAGCCAGCGGCTCCATGGCCGCTGGAACCTCCCGCGAAACATCGCTGTCTACCGTTGCCAGCAAGTTCGAATCCTCTTCGTTTGCCTTCGCCTTCGCAGGCGTGGGCTGCGCGGCTGCCTCAATTGGGGCACTCGCGGGCGCGGACTGCCTGGCTGCCGCCCGCTCCTGCGCGGTCATTTGTGCTGCCGCTTTCATCGCCGCAATCCGGGCCAGATCCTGGCGGTGATGCCATTCGTACACCCCACCGGCCAGGCTGCCGGCCGCCAGCACGCATCCCAGCGTCCAGCTTGCCGCCGGCCGCCAGCCAGGCCGCGCCGGGTTCACCACGGTTCGCGGCCGGTTGTACGCAGCTTCACTCCAGGCACTCACGCTGGCCTTGAAGTTGTTCAGCGCCTCGGCCACGGCCGGATCTTCGATCTCCACCGCCAATTTACCCCTCAAGTTCATAGTGTTCCTCTCAACTCCGCGCGCACTCTCCCCAACGCCCGCGAAAGGTGCGCTTTCACCGTACCCTCGCTTAAGCCGGTAGCTTGCGCAATCTCGCTCAACTCGCGCTCCTCAACGTAACGCAGCAAAAACACCGTGCGCTGCCGTTCGCTCAGGTGCTTAACCGCCTTCCAAACCTGCGCCACCTGTTCCCGCGCCAACATCTGCTGCTCGGCATTCCGTTCTCCGTTCGGCAGCCATTCGCCAGCCTCGTCCAACTCCACAGCATGGGCCAGCGTATGCCGCCAGAACTGCACCCGCCGGTTGCGCCAATAATCTTTTTGCAGGTTGATGGCAATCCGCATCAACCAGGTCATCGCGCTCGAATCGCCGCGGAAATGCTTCCAGTTCCGGTGCGCCTTCAGGAAACACTCCTGGGTCAGCGTCTCCGCCAGATCCACGTCCCGCAGCGACGCCAGCAGGAACCGGAAGATCTGTGGCCGATGGCCTTCGACGATGCTCGCAAAGCCGCGCGCAGCCATTTCCTCTGCCGCTTCAGGAGTCATCGGCTTTACGGCTGTTCCTGCTGCCATCACCTTGGTAGACGCTCTGTTGCGGCGCAAGTTTACAACCCCCAATCCATTTTCGTGCCGAATCCGACGCCAGTATAGGTGCAGACAGGCTGCAACGAGCCCGAAAATTCAGTGTTCTGTTGCAGAAATCGCCGCGCGCCGGTTCTTCCCATCGCGCAGTATTCTTTGGCCGTGCCGGTTGCCGCAGACCCATTTGAACGACGGTATAATCTGTTGCTGCGGCGGGTGTTTCCCGCTTTCAATCGAATCGAGGATGGGATGATTTCGCGACGGAACTTTGTCGGCGGGCTGGCCGCGGGCGTGGCGGGCTCGGCGTTTGCCTCCACGGCCAAAAGCTATGCCCGGATTCTGGGCGCCAACGACCGCCTGAACTTTGCCATTATCGGCCTCAACGGCCGCGGTTACGCGCATCTCTCTTCGCTGCGGGCCAACAGCAAGACGGCGCGCGTCGCGTACGTCTGCGACGTCGATGCCGCGATCCTGGCCAAATTTGCCGCTGTAGCCGGGCAAACGCTCGGCTATGCGCCCAGGGCCGAAAGCGATTTCCGCCACGCTCTCGCGTCCACTGAGGTCGACGCCATCACCATCGCCACCCCCGACCACTGGCACACGCCGATGGCGGTGCTCGGGCTGAAGGCCGGCAAGCACGTCTACGTCGAAAAGCCCTCCAGCCACAACCCGCGCGAAGGCGAGCTGCTGGCCGCAGCGCAGAAAAAATGTGGCAAGCTGGTCCAGGTCGGCGATCAGCAGCGCTCCTCCGCCTTCACCATCCAACTGATCCGGCAGATTCATGACGGGCTCATCGGCGAGGCCTATCTTGCCAAAGCCTGGTACGTCAACACGCGCGGCTCGATGGGCTTCGGCAAGGTCGTGCCCGTGCCCGCCTCGCTCAACTGGGACCTGTGGCAGGGCCCCGCGCCGCGCAGCGAATACAAGGACAATATTCATCCCTACAACTGGCACTGGCTGCGCCGCTATGGCACCGGCGAAACCCTGAACAACGGCACTCACGAAGTGGACGTCTGCCGCTGGGCCCTCAAAGCGGAATACCCACAGACCGTCACCGCGACCGGCGGCCGCTACCAATTCCAGGACGACTGGGAGTTCTACGACACCATCGTCACCGATTTTGGGTACCCCGGAAAAACCATCTCCTGGGAGGGACGGAGCCGCCAGGGAATGCGTCTCTACGGCCGCGAACGCGGGTCGGTCATCTACGGCGCCAAGGGCTCGGTTGTTCTCGACCGCGACGGCTACGACGTGTTCGACTGGAAGGGCAAGCAGACAGACACCTATCGCATCGGCCATGACACTTCAACCAGCGACCTGATCGGCGCCGACTCCATGACCGACGCCCACTTCGCCAACTTCATCGCCGCCATTCGCGGCCAGGAAGAGCTCCACTCGCCCATCACGGTCGCCAACGTCACCGTCACTACGCTCTTGCTTTCCAACATCGCCTGGTTCGTCGGCCGCCTGCTGCGGCTCGACACCGAAACCGCGCACATCCTCAACGATCCCGAGGCTATGAAATTCTGGGCTCGCACCTACGAAAACGGCTGGGAAGTCTCGGTCTAAGGAGACATCGCAATGCCATACGCATCCTCGCCCGCTGCGCAAGCGGGAACCATCGCTCTCGGCGGCGATCTGACCGTCAACCGCATGGGCTTCGGCGCCATGCGTATCACGGGCAAGGGCATCTGGGGCCCTCCCGCCAACATTACCGCAGCGCTTGCCACCCTCAGGCGCGCCGTCGAACTGGGCGTCAACTTCATCGACACCGCCGACTCTTACGGCCCCGACGTCTCCGAAGAGTTGATCGCGCAGGCGCTCTGGCCCTATCCCGCCGGCCTAGTCATCGCCACCAAAGCCGGATGGACACGTCACGGTCCCGGCGTCTGGCAGCACAACGCCAGCCCGGCGCACATCGAGCAGGCCATCGAAGGCAGCCTCAAGCGCCTGCGTCTGGAGCGCATTGACGTCTACCTGCTTCATATTCCCGATCCGGCGGTTTCGTTCGACGCTTCAATGGACGCTCTGGCGCGGCTCAAGGAGCGTGGCAAGATCCGTCACGTGGGTCTATCCAACGTCACGCTCGAACACATTCAGCGCGCGCGGAGGATCGTCCCCATCGTAAGTGTGGAGAACCGCTACAGCTTCTCCGACCGCGAGTGGGATTTCGTGCTCGACTACTGCGAAGCCAATGGCATCGCGTTTCTGCCCTGGGGGCCGATGGCTCAAGGCCGCAAAGCCAATGAAGTGGTAGAGAAGATTGCGGCTGCGCGCCGGGTCTCGACAATGGTCGTCTCACTGGCCTGGCTGCTGCGGCGCTCGCCGGTCACGCTGCCCATCCCGGGAACGAGCAACGCGAAGCACCTCGAAGAGAACATGAGCGCGGCGGCGTTTCGCCTCACCGATGCTGAATTCGCGGAGCTTGCCGCGGTGGTTACGAAGCCCTACTGGTTGCGGGGGTGAGCGAGCCGCCTTACGGCTCCTTGCGGTGCCGCCGGTTGTGCTCCGCGCCGCGCATCAGCAGCACCAGGGGGATGTTGGCCAGGAAGAAGATCCCCATAAGATAGAACGCATCGGAATAGCTCAGCAACGCCGCCTGCTGCTGGAGCCGCTGATAAATGAGGCCGCCGGCTTTGTGCGCCGCCGTCACACGATCGAATCCCTGCTGCGCCAGGAAAGGCGTGAGGCGCGCAAAGGTCTGCTGTCCGATGGCGCTCGAGGCCGTGATCTTATCGCCGAGGACTTGCTGGTGAAACTGGCTGCGGCGCGCCACCAGCGTGGTCACGAACGAGATGCCAATGCTGGAACCGATGTTGCGCATGGTGTTGTAGAGGCTGGTTCCATAGCTCGTCTCCGCCTTCGGAATCGGACTCATGGTCAGCGTGGTGAGAGGCACGAAGAGGAAGCCCAGGCCAAAGCCCTGGACGATCTGAATCCAGAAGATGTCCCAGGTTCCGGAGTCGAGCGTCATGCGGGCGTAGCCGAAGAAGCAAACCCCCGCGAGGGCGAAGGCAAAGATCAGCATCCAGCGCGCGTCCCATCCCTTGCCCAGCAGATAACCGACCAGAGGCATGCACAGCGCGGTGCCGATGCCGCGCGGGCTGTTCCAGATTCCCGCCGTTGTCGCCGTCCAGCCCAGCAAGGTCTGCATAAACAGCGGCAGCAGCACCAGGCTGCCGTAGAGAACGAACCCCATCGAGGTGGCCAAAGCGACGCCCGAGGCAAAGGTGCGGGAGCGCAGCAGAGCGAAGTGCACAATCGGGTCCTTTGCCCGCAGCTCGCGAAGCACAAAGGCCGCGAGGCAAACCACGGCGATTACGCACAGCGCGCGAATCAGGTTGGATCCGAACCAGTCCTTCTCCTGCCCCTTGTCGAGCATGATTTGCAGTGCGCCCATGCCCACGGCCAACATGCCGATGCCCCAGGCATCCATGCCCAGCGAGCGGCGCCTGAGGTAGTGCGGATCGACGACGTACTGCGAAATGAGGAGCAGGCTGAGGACGCCCACCGGCAAATTGATGAAGAAGACCCAGCGCCAGGTCCAGGTGTCGGTGATCCAGCCGCCCAGCGTAGGACCCATGATCGGCGCGGCAATAATCCCCAGGCTCCAAAAGGCCATTGCCTTGCCTTGCTCCCTGCCCGGAAACTCTTCCAGTAGCACGGCCTGCGAAAGCGGCTGCAGCCCGCCGCCGGTAAAGCCCTGCAAAACGCGAAAAACAATCAACATGGGCAGATTGGGAGCCAGCCCGCACATCAGGCTCGAAATCGTGAACCCGGTCACGGCAAGCAGCAGCAGCTGCTTGCGGCCCAGCACGCTGGCCAGCCAGCCCGTAATCGGCAGAACGATGGCGTTGGCCACCAGGTAGGAGGTCAGCACCCACGTCGCCTCATCCACGCTCGAGGAGAGCGAGCCAGCGATGTGCGGCAGGCTGACGTTGACCACCGATGTGTCGAGCAGTTGCATCACGGCGCTCGACATCACGGCGATGGCCGTCATCCAGCGGTGCGGGGGGATTGCCTGGCCTTCGAGGGATGAACTGGCAACAACCGTTCGCGCGGCATCCTCTTGGGGGTCAATGATCGCCGCAGCGCCTGCCATGCCGAGAGTAGGGAAGTCAGCCACGGTTGCCCACTCTCTGCCGGGTGGCGGACAGTTGGCTGCGAGTTATGATCCCTGAGGCAAACCCGCCGGCAGACACCACGGCGCCGATGCTCCCTGCGCGCACAGCCAAACCTCCGCGCTCTCGCGCCGTCCGGCCGTCGAGAGGGGCTCCCAATCATGCGATGGAAACACTATAGCGGGTCTCCTGCAGGTGGTGACCAAGGCACAATCGCTAAGTGGCTTTTTCATCAAGANNAGTTGCAGGAGAACCGCCGTAGTCGAAGATTAATCCCGGTCTTGCGCAGCGTCAATCGCGGCAGCGCCTCAGGGGCTATCGATCTCTCATTTTTCATATGGTGATTCTCTTTTCTGGATGCCCGCTCTTGTTTTTCGCACCTGGCGTGTGATTTACTTCAGTCAGGGTTGACAAATTCGCACCGCCCAAAGTCCATATCACGAGCATTCTCAACCGATTGCCCAAGGGTCAGCTCCTTAGTGCCCCATCGCCATCGCGTGGCAACTGACGTGCTCATAAAGCAATAGGCGTAGCGAAAATCCCACCATGGAGACAAGCCTCCTTAACCGCGTGCAGGCAACGCTGTTGGCCCTGGCTACAGCGGCGCTGTTCGTGTTGGCCGTGTTCAACCTTCTCCAGGAGCGGGAGTTCCAGCAGCCCGACGACGGAGTGTGGTGGCGCGAGGCTGCGGGTGGTCTGCAAGCCGAGAGAGTTCTGCCAGACATGCCGGGCCAGCGCGCGGGCATACAAGCCGGCGACCTGCTGACGGGGGTAAGCGAGAGCGCCACTACGGACTTCACGACAGTTTCGCGCGTCGGCGATCTGGAACGCGCGCTCTATGCCACCGGCCCTTACGGACAGGTCTACTACACCATTACGCGCGATGGCATTCCGTTGGAGACGCCGGTCAAGGTCATTCCAGAGCCGCTGGATCGCAGCCTGGAGTTGGGCCTGCGCATCATCGGGCTGATTTATCTCTTCATTGGCTTCTATGTTCTCTTCCGGCGGTGGGGCGCTCCGCGTTCGACCCACTTTTACCTCTTTTGCCTGGTGTCGTTTGCGTATTATGCGCTCAAGTACACAACCAAATTCGACACGCTGGACTGGACCGTCTTCT
>PMYE01000202.1 GCA_003171315.1 Acidobacteriaceae bacterium | reverse complement strand
CCAGCAGTTGGAGAGCGACACGGCGCAATTTGCCGCCTGCGTGGTGAAATATACACCCAGGTCCGTGGCCACGTAGACGGTGTTGGCGTTCTGCGGATCCACGGCCAGGCTGTTGACCGGCGCTTCCGGCAGGTTGGCCGTGATGTCGGTCCACGTGGCTCCTCCATTGGTGGAGCGGTAGACCACCTGGATCTCCGCCTCGGAGCTTTCCATTCCCGCGACGGTCACGTACACCGTGTTGCCCGTGGTGTCGTGCGGATCGACGGTCACGCTGGAGATGTCGAGGCCGTAGTAGTTCAATGTGTGAACATCGTTGACGACGGAATTCAACGTGAGATCGGTCCACGTGGGCGAAGTGCCGGAGGAGGGGTCGAAAGTCGCCTTGAAGATATGGCCGGCTGCGTTGCCGCCATTGTCGGTGGATCCGTACATGCCGGCGTAGATGATTTCGCCGCCGCTGGCAAGAGGCATGGCCGCCATGGAACGGATCAGCCCGTTGCCGTTGCAGGGAAAGGTGCCGGCGCCGCTGTCGAGAATGGCGCTGATCGCGTTGCTTGTGCTCCAATCGCTGCTGTTGTCGGCCGGGCCGCGCCAAACGCGGCAGGTTCCGATGAGCAATTGAGAGGTATCGAGCGGATCGACAAGAAACGGCGCCGGGGTGGGCATCTCGCTGCCATCGCCGCTTACATCGGCATCGTCAACCACGGGGTCCGTGCCGAAATCGGACGCCGTGCAAACGGAGGATTGCGCGCACAGATAGATGCCGACTCCTGCCTGATCGTTTACATACCAGTTGTTGCTGTTGTTGGGGTCGATCGCCACCGGGCCGCCGTAGCCGGAGAGAATCTGCGGCCAATCCGTGGTCACGGAGTTGCTTTTCACGCCTGCGGTCCCATTCACGCCCAGGCCGGCCATAAGGGTGTACGGCGTGGCGGCGACCGGAGAAAGGCTCACCGCCTCGGCCAGCGAGCCCAGGCTGCCATTGAGATTCTGAAAATGGCTGGAATCTGTCGAGGAGCACGCCGGTCCGGTTTCGCCGATGGCGTCGACTGACCGCCAGAGGCCGCTGTCGTTGCCCACGAAAATCTCCAGCGGGTTGGAGGTGTTCCAGGCCAGCGAGTGCTGAAATTCCGCCACCTGCGCGCTCATGCAGGTGGTGGAGTTGGTGGTGTTGCGCCACGTGCAGCCCTGCGATAAGGGACAAACCGTCTTCCACAGGTCGTGAGCGCCGGCCAGCACCATCGTCTCCTGCCCGGAGGGAATCGCGGCCAGGGTAAGGTTATAGTTTCCATCCGCAATGGTTGCCGGTCCCTCGCTGGTGCTGGTTTCAAGCGCAGTTGTGCTCCATTGCTGGGAGAACGCGATGGAAGAGTTGCCGCACGTCCCGCTGCCGATCTCGCACAGATCCTGCCACAATCCCTGGTCCTGATCGTTCTCGTCCACGGTCCAGGCAAAGGTGTCGCCGGTGGTGGGATTGACCGCCAGGGCGCCGCGATAGATGGGACAGGCGACGGAGCCGGTCTCGCCCAGGTTGTTGGGGCACATGGTCGTGGTGAGTCCGGAGCCGGGTTGATCGGCCAGGCGTGTCCACGTCACGCCGTCGGGCGATTGGTAATAGCCGTGATAGCGCACCGCGGCGATGAACAGTTGCCGCACCGGATTCCACACCACCGCCGTGGCGGCGTTGCCCGGCGCGGCGATGGGGCCGAGCGGGCTCTGCACGACGTTGCTGCCGTCGGTAATGGTGGCCAGGTGCCACGTGGCGCCACTATCCGAGGAGTAATACAGGCCCTCGTAAGTCGTGGTGGGCCAATCCGCATCCACCAGCGTGCCTTCATAGGCCTGCGAAACCGCGGCCACGGCGATCTCGGGATTGACGGTGCTCCAGGCGAAGCCGGCAAAACCCTGCCCGATGAAAGTGAAATCGAAGGCGCCCAGGCCGTCCTCCAGGTCCTGGGTTTGCTGGATCAGGCTCCAGGTGTTTCCGTTGTCGGTGGAGCGCAGGATACCGGCGCCGTAATAGGAATCGAGTACATCGTTGGGGTCGCCCGTGCCGGCCAGGATCACGCCGGTCTCGCCCGGCTGCACGGTGAGGGCGCCGATGCTGATGGAGGCGTCGCTTGCTCCGCCGAGAGCCGCCACTGCATCGGTGAGCGGAGTAAAGACGATGGAAGACGTCGTCGAAACGCCGGCGTTGTTGGCCATCCAGACGCCGCCTCCGGTGGTGCCCAGGTAAAGGCGATTTCCGTACGTTGTGCCGGAGGGATCGAGGGCAAGGGCGGCCACGCGGCCAGTGACCAGCCCAAAATTCGCGGTTAGGACGGCGGTAGGCCCCAGAGCCTGCCAACTGTTGCTCGACACAATGCCGCCTGCGCTCTGGCTTCGAGCCGCCGCGCCGGCGGGAGCGCCGGAAAGCTCGGCGCCGGGACGAACGGCAACCCTCGACCGCGCAGACAGCCGGTGTCCAGGCGTCCAGCCGCGCTGGGCCAGGAAGCGCCGCGCCTCGATGACCCGGGGAGGAGCGTCGGAAAGTTGCCTAATGGGCTGCGCCGCGGGTTTGGCTGGCGCGCCCCCAACTGGACTTTGCGCCCAGGCCGTCGGGCCTGAGGGGAGATACAGCAGAAGCCACACCGCCAGCGCCATGGCGCCCCATGCGCCACGGTCTGGGTGCTCTCCAGCCTGTCCGGTATGCTTCCCTGCCCTGCCGCTGCGCGCAGAGCTCCTGCATTTCAGATCGAACATTGGATTCGTCACGCGTACCCGGAGCCGAATTCCCGCGTCCCCTTTTCTGAAGATCTTCCAATGGGGATCGGCACAGAATCCACCCGATAACGCTCAACGAAACACGCAAATTCCGGGAATGAAATTGGGTTCCATTATAGGACAGTACGGAAGAAGTTCATAAGTGATGCCGGATACAAGGCTGGACGCGAGCGCTGCGCCGGCGAGCCCGGAGGCGAGAGGAACCACGGAGCAGATTCCATCAGCGGAGCTCGCCTTGCTTGCGGATATAGGCCGCGGCACCAAACTTGCGCATGAACGAAGGCCGCCCGCAGGCGGCCCCCGTTGTGCGAATGAGTGTGTCTGCTTACCAGCGCCCCCAGGCGCGCGTGAAGTAGTCAGACAGCGTCATGCCGATGAGCACCAGAAACATGAAGAAACCCGCCAGCACGGTAAGCTTGGTGAGCCTGGTGCTGTATTTGACGTGCATGAAAAACAGCACCACCAGCAGCATCTTTCCGGAGGCGATGGCAAGCGCGACCACCGGGTTCCAGAAAAGGGTGAGGCCAGGGGCGATATGCCACTCGCCCAGGTCGAAGTAGGAAGCAGCTACAGTAGCCGCCGTGCCCACGAGCAGCAATAAAAGAACGATCACGTAGATCCCGGGGCCGACGACGTGGTGTTCCTGCTCGTGTTGTTTCTCGAGTTCGCTCATGCGTTTCAACCCTCTAATGCCTGCTGATCAGATACAACAGGGCGAAGAGATAGATCCAGATGATGTCGACAAAGTGCCAGTANNGCAGCGCGTGCATGCCGGTCATGGCGAAGTAGAGAAAGAAATATTCTTCTGTTTTGCTGGCCATCGCCGGCGACAGCGGCTTGTCGTGATACTCCTTGTAGACTTCCGGATCGGAGGTTGGATTCAGAAACGCTTGCTCGCTGTATTGGTGAATCCCGGGAACATGCTGCTTCTCCCATTTCTCGTGCCACTCGATGCCCTTGATGCCGAGGAAGATCAAGCCGAAGATCAGCGTGAGGCTCAGGAAAAGCAGCAATGAGCCTTTGCGCCGCGTCTCCGCCGACCACACGCCCATGGCCATGGTGAAGCTGGAGGCAATGAGGACGGCTGTGTTGGCAGTACCCCAGAAGATGCTCAACTGGTGCGAACCCTCTACAAACGCTGGGTAGTACCAGTTGCGCATGAGCAGGTAGGACATGAAAAGCCCGCCGAAGAACATGATTTCCGTAAGCAGGAAGAGCCACATGGCAAAGTTCGTGGCGTCGAACTGCTGATCGACGGACTGGAAATGGTGGCGCTGATAGGGCGGATGCTCGTGATGCTCCTCCGCCATTGCGCCAGGTGCGATCGAGGTGCTATCCGACACTGACTACCTCTTTCCGTTGCTGCTGCTCCAGCCACTCGTAGTCGTAGGCTTCGTGGTCCATGATGGGAATCTCGACGAAGTTCTCAGTCAGCGGAGGCGATTGGGTCTGCCATTCCAGTCCTGTTGCCTGCCAGGGATTGTTGCCGGCGATGGCTCCGTACTTCAGCGACCACGTCAAGTAGAGAATCGGCAGCAGGTAGCCGACGCCGAGAATGGTTGCGCCTGCGGTGGAGAAAACGTTCAGCACCTGGAACTCCGGCGGATAGGCGGCATAGCGCCGCGGCATCCCCAGCGTGCCCAAAATGAACTGCGGAAAAAAGGTGAAATTGAAGCCGATGAAGGTGACCACCGCGGCCAGTTGCGAAATCTTCTCCGGATACATGCGCCCGGTCCACTTGGGCCACCAGAAGTGAATGCCGGCTAAAAAGGCCATTAACATGCCACCTACCATGACGAAGTGGAAGTGGGCCACGATGAAGTAGGTCTCCGTGAGGTGAATGTCGGTTCCCGTCGAACCCAGAAAGACGCCGGTCATGCCGCCGATGGTGAACAGGCCCATGAATCCGATGGCGTAAAGCATGGGAGTCTCAAAGGTGATGGAACCCTTATAGAGCGTGAACGACCAGTTGAAGATCTTGATGGCCGAGGGCACCGCAACCATCATCGTGAGCAGCGAGAACACCAGCGCCGCGTAGTTCGAGATGCCCATGATGAACATGTGATGGGCCCAGACGAAGAAGGCGAAGACAGCGATGGCCACCGAAGAAAAGGCGACCGCAGTGTAGCCGAAGACTCGCTTGCGGCTGAAGGTGGAGATGACCTCGGAGATCACGCCCATACCGGGAAGAATCATGATGTAGACGGCCGGGTGCGAGTAGAACCAGAACAAATGCTGGAAAAGAAGCGGGTCGCCGCCATAAGCGGGGTCGAAGACGCCGATGTGCACCGTGCGCTCCAGCACCACCAGAACCAGCGTGATCGCCAGGACCGGCGTGCCCAGAATCATGAGGATGCTGGCTGCGTAATTCGACCAGATGAACAGCGGCAGCCGGAACCAGGTCATGCCGGGGCAGCGCATCTTGTGGATGGTCACGACGAAGTTCAGCCCCGTGAAGATGGAGCTAAACCCAGCCACAAAGACCGCCAGGCCAGCGGAAACGACATTGGTATTCAGATAATGCGTGGAGAGCGGCGTGGTGAACGTCCAGCCGGTATCCACGCCGCCCATGGCCATCGTGTAGAGCATCATCCCGCCCGCCAGGATATAGAGGTACCAGCTGAGCAGGTTGATCTTAGGCAGAGCCAGATCCTTGGCCCCCACCATCATGGGGATAACGAAATTGCCGATGGTGGCCGGCACCGACGGCACCAGGAATAAAAAGACCATGATCAGGCCGTGCATCGAGAACACCTTGTTATAGGTGTCGGCCGCCATCAGGTCGCTCTGCGGCGTCAACAGCTCCAGGCGGATGAGCCCCGCCAGGGCCCCTCCGATAAAGAAAAAGAAGGTAATGGAGATCAGGTATAGCGTGGCGATCCGCTTGTGGTCGCCGGTAAGCAACCAGCTGAGCAGGCCGTTCTCCCTGGTCAGGAAGTTCATCTTGGGGATCCTGGCCGTGGACGGATCGGGAAGGCTGACGATGGTGGGCGCGCTCATGGTTTGACCTCCTTCTGTGCTGCGGGTTGCTGGCCCGGAGCCGGCGCCTTCACTTCATTATTCGGCGGCAGTTGTGTGGTATTCAGAGTCTCCTGGAGGCGATAGTCGGTGTGGAGATTCTTGATGTATTCCACCAGCGCGATCACGCCATCCTCGCTGATCTGGCCTTGATACGTGGGCATGATGGGCGTATATCCCTGCGTAATGTGCTGCGCTGGATCGAGGATTGCCTGGCGCAGATAGGCGTCGTCGGCCGTGACCGTTTCGCCGGTGGCTAGCGTAAGTTGCGCGCCGTAGACGCCGACCAGACCGGGTCCGCGCGCGTCGGGCTGCGCGTTGTGGCAGGCGTTGCAGCTCAGGCTCGCGAAGAGCCGCTCGCCGTCCTGCGCCAGCGAGTTGCCGCTGGTCGAGCTTTCCAGCCACTTTTTGAAGTCCTCCGGCGTCATCACGATCACGTCGCCGATCATCTGCGAGTGGTTGGTCCCGCAGTACTGGGTACAGAACAGGTGATAGGTGCCGGGCGTGGTGGCCTCGAACCAGACCGTGGTGTACCGGCCCGGTATCGCCTCGCGCTTGACGCGAAAGGCGGGGATGGAGAAGCTGTGAAACACATCCTGCGAGATGATCGTCAACTGGATGGCCTGGCCCGTGGGCACGTGAAGCATGTTGATCTCATGCTGGCCGCCGGGATGTTCGATCTTCCACATCCACTGCTTGCCTACCACGTAAATGTTCATGGCGTTGGCCGGCGGTGTGTAGATGCGGAAGTAAAGCAGCGCGCCCCACACAAACATAATCAGGAACAGCCCCAGCGGGATGATGGTCCAGGTGGCTTCAAGCAGCGTTGAGCCTTCGATCTGCACCGCCTGGGGATGGCGCTTCTTGTTGTAAAGGATGGAGAAAGCCACAACCAGCAACACCACGATCGTCAGTCCCACCAGGCTCACCAGGACCATGAAGAAATAGAGCGCGTCCGACTCCGGCGCAATCTTCGACGCCTCAGGCGGAAAGAGCGAGAAGTGCGTCAACCACTTATCGAGGAATTGCCAAAGTACTGGGCTGATGTGGTCCATTCCTTTATCCGTTCACTTTCGTTTGCGCCTCGTGAGATCCGGTCCTGGTTACGTCACCATGCCGGTAGTCGCGGCGAAACATCACCAGCATGAATCCGCCCAGCAACAGGAGCGTGAGTAGCCCGCCCGCCTGCACCACGCGCGAAACGATAAGGTCATGAGTGTTGGTCGTGGGATCGTAGTGGTAGCAGTAAGTCAGAATGTTGTCCACCGGCGATCCGATCTTGTTTGACGAGGCCTCATCGAGTCCCAGCAGCATGTCCTTGGGCGAGTACTCGACCCCCATGTAATACTGCGCCAGCTTGCCCTGCGGAGTGACGATCTCCAGCGCGCTGGCATGCGCGAATTGCGCGACGTTCGTTCCCGGCACCTTGAGCTTGACGTACTTGAAGCCCACCACCGAGGTGATCTTGTCGATGTTCGCCTGCGTCCCGGTCATGAAGTGCCAGCCGCCGGCGGTTTCCGGGTGACCGTACATCTTCAGGTATTCCACTTTCTTTCCCGCGGCCATCGCCGTCGTTTCCGTCGGGTCGATGCTGATCACGATGATGTTGAAGTCCTTGCCGGGACGGAAGCCGATCATCTTCAGCGCGCTCGTCAACCCCTTGAGCTCTTCGGAGCACAACATCGGGCAGCGGTAGTAAACAAGCATAAAGATAGCGGGAACTTTGCCAAAATATGTGCTCAGTGGAACCAGCTTGCCCATGTCGTCGGTGAACGTGAGGTCGAGCGGCAGTTGATAGTTCAGGTGCTGCGCGATGCCCACGCTCTTCAGGATGCCCGGCGTCGTGTCCACCTGCCCCCCTGCAGTGCTCATCGCCGGCAGTCCCTTGGCGCCGTAGGTTGAAACCTGCGCGTCCGCAGACGGTGCGGCGAGCAGAATCGCAATCGCGCCCGTTGTGGCCACCGCCGCGGTGCGCCAGCTTTTCCGGATTGTCCTTCCCGAATGCATGATGTCTGCTCCCTTCCTCCCTTCCCCGTTGCGGTCGATGCAAAAACCCCGTTCCCTGCCGGTCCTTAGCGTCTCCTTGTGAGGGCCGGAAAACCGACCATTTCGGCTCCTACTTCTGCTCCTCGCGCTGAGCCTTGACGGCCTCCTCCTGCGCCTCGGCCTGTTCAAAGCTGGTGCGCGCAAACCCGTTGGTCAGCGGCATGGTGATCGCCGGCCGGTTGTCGTCAGTCATCAGCGGCTGCACCTCGACCGGCGGCGCCACCGGCAATCCCCGTTGCGCAATCAGCTCCATGGCGCTTTCGATGGGAATTCTGACCGTCCCCTTCGATTGATCGATCCAGGTGTAGTTGTCCAGCAGCAGATCCTCGCGCGCATGCAGGTCGGCGATATCCTGGTCGCCGTTGTCGATCTGCACCCGCGGCGTGGGGAAGGTCTGCATCAGTTGCGCAACCTTGTTTTGCATCTCGGGATTTGAGGGCATATTACCGAGCTGGCGGATATCCACGGTCTTGGTCCACTTACTGTTGGGGCCGTCTTCCTTGTTCAGGTGCGCGTTGATCACCTCACCGATGCCGTAGCAGAGCAACCCGGTGACGGCGGCAAAGATAGCCAACGCGGTAAGAAACACAACGATGCCGGTCACGTTTGCGTCGGTACGCTCGTAACCCAGCGAGGCGTCGACTTCGTGCTTTTCCGGCTCGCGGCCGGGATCGGGTTGGTCATGCTTGGGCATGTTCAGGCTCCAGAATCTCCGCCAGATGCGGGTCGTTCGTCTGCACCAGCGGCCGCGCCGTCAAGCGGGTGCAGAAATAGGCAATCCAAAACGCCGTCATGGCCACGGGCACCGCGATGTACTCGAGAATTCCCCAGCTGAAATGCAGGTTGCGCGCCGCGTCCTTGAAATTCGGCTCGATCAGCCAAAACTGATTCAACGCCACGGCGAAGATCATGATCCCGCAAACCAGAATCAACCGCTTCTTATTGCGTTTCAGGTCTCTCGACAGCAGCAGCGTGAACGGGACCAGCCAGTGGAAGATGAAATCGAGCGTGATGATGACGCCCCAACCGCCGCGGATACGGTCGAGGTACCAGTTGATTTCATCGGGAAGGTTCCCCGACCAGATAATGAGGAACTGTCCAAAGGTCAGGTAGATATTCAGCATCACAAACGCAAAGGCCAGTTTGCCCAGGTCGTGCTGCTCGGTCTGCCGTAAAAGCGTTCTGAACGGTTCGGCCCTGGAGAGCAGGAGCGAAACAATGATACCGAGAGCAAGAACCTGGAACCCCTGCTCCACCAAAAACAGCAACCCATAGACCGTCGAGAACCAGGTGACGTCCATCGACATCATCCAGCAAATCGATGCCGCCGTCATGGTGATCGCGTAGACCACAATGCCGGGACCGCTGATGTTCTCCAGCTTCTTGATCCAATACGGCGTGGTCTCCGGCCCAACACTGTCCCGCTTGAGGCCCAGCGAGTTGAGCCGCCATGCGTAGAATCCCCAGATGGCGAAGCACAGCAGGCTCACCCAGACGAACGCATTCGGATTGAGCATGGGCCGCTTGAAATCGAGGCAGTGCGCCTGGATTTCGTTGAGGATGCCCGATTTCAGCGCCGCCGCTGTGTCGCTCGCGCTGGTGAACCGCGACCACAGATAGAGCCGCTTCATGAAGATGGCCACGACCGCCCAGTAAACGAAGACCAGCGGGAGCGTGCGGCTCATCGCTTCGAGCGGGCGCCGCAGCAGCAATCCCCACTTGCCTCCCGAGCAGTACTGCACCATGAGCAGCGCCAACCCGCCCACGGCAAAGCCCCAGGTGACCACCAGGCCCAGCGTCCAGCCGCGCAAAAGGTGATCCCAGCCCAGATGTTCCGGGTCTTGCGACTGGCCCAGGACTGCCAGAATCACGGCGATCACGCTAAAGATCGCCCCGGTCGTCAGCGCGCGATTCTTCCAGGTGCCGACAAAAGGCGGAGTGCCCAGGTCGGCGGGGAGCGCTCTTGCATGCGATGCCCCATGCGCGTGTTGGTTCGGTTCGTGAGCCATTGCAGTTCGTCCTACTTCTGGGCCGCTGGGGCCGGTTTGCTTACGGGAACCTTGATCGCGGGAGGCGCCGGATAAGCCGGCGCCATGCCCGGCGTTCCCTCGCTGGCGATGGGGTTGTTTGCGTTCACTGCCGTTGACGGCATCGGCCATGGCTGCGCGTACTCGGGATGACCTTCAGCCGCTGCCAGGTCCTTGAGGTTGCCGATCTGCACGCCGGCTGGGACATCCTTAACCGTTGCTGCCTGGCTAAGCTGCAAGGCGCGGATGTAGGCCGCCACGGCCCAGCGGTCCTCCGGAGGCAGTTGCGTGGAGTAGTCCGGCATGGCGCCGTAACCGTGCGTCATCACGTAAAAGTAGTGCGAGATGGGCTGCGACAGGCGCACCTGGTCGTGGTAATTGGCGGCCGGCTTGAAGCCGCGCTGCACAATCTCGCCCAAGCCGTTGCCCACCCGCGAGTGGCAGGGCGTGCAGTAGACGTTGAACCGCTCCTGCCCGCGTTTGAGCACTTCCATCGTCACCGGGAAGGGCACCTCGTCCAACTCCTGACGGTAGCCGTTCGGCCCTTGCACCACGCCGGTGTAGAAATAGGAGTCCTGGTGCAACTGCCCGCGCGCCACGGTGTTCAGCACCTGCGGACGCGCGCCGCGATGGTCGGCAAAGAAATCCGAGCCGCGCTGCGGAACCATCTTGGGCTGGTCCTGCATGTCCTGGCGGCAGCCTGCGGCGAAGAGCGCCGCGGCAAGGCCGGCAAAAGCAATGCCGCGCCGCGCGCAGCCGGTGGCTGAGAGCTGAAAGCTGAGAGCTGAAAGCTTCGCGCCCATCAGTACTCCACCTCCACCACCGAGTTGGGATGGAACTGCTGCAAATATGCTTTTGCCTCCGCCAAGTCGAATTTCGGATCCAGCGCCTCAAGGCACAGGAAGAACTTATCGGTCGTCGCGCCATCGCGGAAGTTGGGCGCGTTGAACAGGGGATGATAGAGCGCGGGCAATCCGTTCAGGGCCAGCATGCCGAAGGCCGCCGAGAGTCCGGCCCACAGAATCGTCCACTCGTAAGCCGGCACGATGAAGGCCGGCCACGAATAGGTTGGCCGGCCCGCGACGTTGATCGGATAGGCCAGCACCGAGATCCAGGTTTGCAGCGCAAACATGGCCGCTCCACCCAACAGGCCGCCGATCAGCGTAAGCAACGGCACCTTGTTGCGATGGAAGCCGATGGCTTCGGCCGCCTCTTCCACCGGATAGGGCGTGTAGCAGTCCATGCGCCGCCAGCCGTCCTGGTGCGCCTGACGCGCGGCCCGCACCAGGTCGCCCGGCGTATCGAATTCGGCCAGCAGGCCGTAGGTTCCTTCGCGTGCGGGCATATCAGTCGGCAGCCTCCGCTACCTTGGGCTTGATCTTGGCTCCAGGCAGCAACATGCGAATTTCATTCATGGGCATCATGGGCAGCAAGCGAACGAACAACAGGAACAGGAATGTAAAGAATGCCAGCGTGCCCACAAAGGTCATGTAGTCCCACTTTGTGGCGCGATAGGTGCCCCACGACGACGGCAGAAAATCGCGCGTAAGGCTGGTGACCACAATCACGAAGCGCTCGAACCACATGCCCGTGTTGACCACGATGGAGATGAAAAACATGAATGCAATATTGGTGCGCAACTTGCGCGACCACAGAGTCGTCAGCGGAATCGCCAGGTTGCAGGTAATTAGCACCCAGTACGACCACCCCATCGGCCCGAAGGCGCGATTCCAGAACGTGAATGCCTCCCAGTGGTTGGCCGAGTACCACGCCATGAACGCTTCCATGGCGTAACCGTAAGCCACGATGAATCCCGTGGCCAGCATCACCTTGCCGCAATTGTCGATGTGACGTTCCGTCACCAGTTGTTCCAGGTGATAGAACTTGCGCAGCGGAATGGCCAGCGTGAGAACCATGGCAAAACCGGAGTAGATAGCGCCGGCCACAAAGTAGGGCGGAAAAATCGTGGTGTGCCAGCCGGGCAGAACCGCCACGGCAAAATCGAAGCTGATGACGGTGTGAACCGAGAGCACCAGCGGCGTGGCCAGGCCGGCGAGCAGCAGCGAGGCGGTCTCGTAGCGCATCCAGTGACGGATCGAGCCGCGCCAGCCCACGCTGAGCATTCCGTAAAAATACTGCGCAATCTTTGATTGCGCGCGGTCGCGCATGGTGGCGAGGTCCGGCACCATGCCGATGTACCAGAAGACCACCGAGATGGTGGCGTAGGTGGAGACCGCGAAGACGTCCCACATGAGCGGCGAGCGGAACTGCGGCCACACGGTCATGGTGAAAGGCAGCGGGAAGAGCCAGTAACCCAGCCAGGGACGGCCCATGTGGACGAGTGGAAACAGGCCGGCACAGGCCACGGCAAAGATGGTCATGGCCTCGGCAAAGCGGCTGATGGAGTTGCGCCAGCCCTGCTTGAATAGGAGCAAAATGGCCGAGATGAGCGTGCCGGCGTGGCCGATGCCGATCCACCAGACGAAGTTGATGATGGCGAATCCCCAGGCGACCGGCTGCGTAATGCCCCAGATGCCGACGCCCTTCAGGAACAGCCAGGTCAGCGCCACCAACAGCATCACAGCGCCGCCGCCGGCCACCGTGAACAGGCCGAACCACCCCATCGGCGTGTGCGGCGTGAGCACAATCCGCACGATCTTCTCGGTGATCGACCGGAAGGTCTGACCCGGCGCAATGACCCGGAATTCTCCGGTTGCGGGATCGATCGCGGGATCGTTGGGTTTCACTTCCCTGGTTGCCATCGTGAGCTCAACCCTTTGCCGGCGCGTGCTCCACCGGCGCCTCTTCGAGTTCCTGGTTCACATTCAACACTTCGGCCAGATACTGCGTCCGCGGACGGGCGTTCTGGTCGGCGATTACCTGATAGCTGCGCTGCTGAGCGCGCAGTTTCGATACGCGGCTGTTGGGATCGTTGATGTTGCCGAAGACGATCGCGCCGGCCGGGCAGGCCTGCTGGCAGGCGGTCACGATTTCGCCGTCGCGGATATTGCGGTTTTCCTTGTCGGCCTCGATCTTGGCTGCATTGATGCGCTGCACGCAGTAGTTGCACTTCTCCATCACGCCGCGCGAGCGCACGCTCACGTCGGGATTGCGCATCAGCTTCAGGCTCTCGGTCTCATAGTCGGAGTAGAGCAGAAAGTTGAAGCGGCGCACCTTGTACGGGCAGTTGTTCGAGCAGTAGCGCGTGCCCACGCAGCGGTTGTAGACCATCATGTTCAGGCCTTCCGGCGTGTGTACCGTGGCGCCAACCGGGCAAACCTGCTCGCAGGGAGCATTTTCGCAATGCTGGCAGTTCATCGGCTGGAAGTGCGCGCGCGGCGCGGCCAGGTCGCCTTCGAAGTAGGTGTCGATGCGCAGCCACTGCATGTTGCGGCCGATGCGCACCTGCTGCTTGCCCACCACCGCGATATTGTTCTCGGCATAGCAACTGATGATGCAGGCATTGCAGCCCGTACAACTGTTCATGTCGATCGACATGGCCCATGCGTTGGCCTCGTTGTACGGCCAGTTGGGGAAGAGCGACGTGTCACGGCTCGGCGTCTCGTACCGCTCGCCCTCGTGAGCGAAATTCGGATTGGCCTTGAACTCGTCGAGCGTGGCGTAGCGGATGATGCCGCGCTCGCCCAGCGCCTCATCGGCTTCGAGCGAATTGTTCCCATGACCCTGCTCGCCGAAAGTCGCGCCGCGCTGATCCTGGAAGTGGCTCTTGGTGATGGCAATGCCCCACTTGCCTTCAAGCTTGCGAATCGCGCCTGTGGCATAAAACGGCGCCCACGTGTTGCGGATGAGATAGGCGTTGAAGCCCTGGCCGGATCCCACGCGGCCGGCGAACTCGCGGCCGTAGCCGAGATACACCGTCACGGAATTGTCAGGGTGGCCGGGAGCGACAATCACAGGCGCTTTGACCCGGCCATTGCCCACGCTGATTTCGATAATGTCGTCTTCTTCGAGGCCCCACTTGCTGAGCGTGGCACCGGAAACGATGGCAGCGTTGTCCCAGCTCAGGCTCGTCACAGGCTTGGGCAGCTCCTGCAGCCAGCCGACGTTCGCCCAGCGGCCGTCGTAGATATTCGGGTCGGGACGGAAGATGATCTCGATCGAATCCTTGGGAGTGGGCACGGGAACATTGGACGGCCACCCGGCCGGCAAGAGGTTTTTAGATTTCGCCTCCTCCAAGGATTTCGCCATTCCCTCGATCCCGGAAACTATGTCCAGACGATAGGCAGTGCCTTCAATCCACCCATCGTGCAGAGCCTTGCGCCAGCCAGTTTCAAAGTCGCCCTTGATGACGGGCTTCCAGGTCTCGCGCACCGCGTCGTATGGGCTCACCATCGGGTCGTTGAGCAGCGCCTGGAAGACGTGGTGCGCCGTGCGTCCTCCGTAGAGCGGATCGATCATCGGCTGCACGATGGAAACCGTGCCATCGTAGGCGCGCGCGTCCGACCACGACTCGAGGTAATGCGCGGCGGGAATATGCCAGTGCGCCTGGTGACCCGTCTCGTCGTAATGCGAACCGAGATGGGCCACGACGTTGGCCTTGTTGAATGCGTCGGCGAAGTCAAGATCGGCGGGTGCGTCGTAAATGGGGTTGGCGTTGAGAATGATGAGCCAGTCAACCCTACCTGCGTTCAGATCGGCCACCAGCGACTTGAAATCGCCAAGCTGATCGGTCGGCTCCGGCACTCCGGGATCAGTCGAATGACCTGCCATCTGAACAGTCGCACCCGTGTTTCTGAGTGCGTTGTTCATATCCATGGCGAGTTGCGCCACCCACGGGTCCTGGTACAGCCCCGGAATCACGGCGCTCTTTCCAGCATTCGCTTTCAGATCCTTGGCCACCGCCTCAAGAAACTTCTTTTGCTCATCCGTCCACGCATACACGGGCGGATTAAAGTACGTGACACCGACCGCTTGAGCGAGCGCGGCGGCAAACGCCGGAATCTCGCTCGCGCGCAGCCCCAGCCTGTGTTCGGCTTTCATGCCGGTGGTCGTCGTCGTGCTTTCGACCGCGTACAGCCGATTCATCCCGTTTTCCGGCTGCTTGCGCCGTGAAGCGTAGTCGCGCACCAGTTTATGGAAGCCGGGATAGGCAGCGCCCGATAGAAAATCCGCATCGAGCGAAACGATCACGTCAGCCTGCGAAAGGTCGTACTGAACATTGAAGCCTTTTTCAAGAAACGTCCCGGCAATCGCAGGCTCGTACTGCGCCAGCATCGCCTTGGGATAAGCCCTCTGAACTTCCTGCCATTGCCGTGCCAGGGTGGGCGAAGTGATGGCTGCGCTCAGGAAGTAGATACCGCTTCCATCTTTGGTCGATGTCACCTTGTCGCGCAGCGCCTCGGCAAACTCCTCCCATTCGCGGTTCTCGCCGCGATACGTCACATGCTGTGAGCGGTCGGGATCGTAAAGATCGAGCAGCGTCCCTTGCGAATAGGGATCGGAGCCGCCGTGGTTGTATGCATGCTCGGGGTTGCCGTCGATCTTGATGGGGCGGAATTCGTCGCTCTTGACCAAGAGCGGCACCGCGCCGGTCGAGAACGGATGGGCCGTGGCGAAGTACATCGGCTTGCCCAAAATTAGATCTTCCGGCGCTTTCACGTAGGGATAGATCGGCTCGTCGGGTTGCTTGGTGCAGCCGGCCAACCCGGCCAGCGCCATGGAAGCGCCCATCAGTCTCAGGAAGCCGCGCCGCGAGACGGGATCGACCCACTCCTGCGCCGCCGCGGGAAACTCTCGCTCGACCGCAGCCTGGAATTCCGGCGTATTGGCCAGCTCATCCAGCGACCGCCAGTACTCTTTGCCCTTCGCGCCCTTCAGTTCCCGGCGAACCGCTTCCAGCGTCATGGGCTCGGAACTCGCACCCTGAGCGACGGCAGCCGGATTCGCATTGTGCTTTGCGTCGTTCACTTCGCTCCCCACCGGCTTCTCTACCGCGGACGACTTGCTCTTTTCTGCGCTCATCGGTGGCACACCTCGCAACTGGTTAGGTCTTTCGGCGTGCGAATTTTGTAGTGGACCACGAGAAAATGTCCCAACGCATCCTGGCTGGTGAACTTCTGCGCCTCAAGCGTGGCCGCGGACTGGTTCGGAGTCATCTGCGTTGAAGTACCGGTGGTCATCGAAACCGGAACAGGTATTGCCGGCGACGTTAACGCAGCTTGGCTCTCCGGACTGCTCGCCGGATCCTTCGTCGTGCAGCTCACACTCTCGGCCGTGGGTACGCCGGGCTTGTTGTCCGCCGCGGCGCACCACACCGGATGGTCCTCCGCCGGCTCTTGCCAGTCCATGTTGTAGATCTGGCTCGTCGGCCGCAGGTTTTTCGCCGGGTTGCGATGGCAGCCCAGGCACCACTCCATCTGCAGCGTGTTCTGCGCGTACATCAGCGGCATCTCGTCCACACGCCCGTGGCACGTCTCGCAGCCGATGCCCTTGTTTACGTGAATCTCATGGCTGAAGTAGACGTAGTCGGGAAGGTCGTGCACCTTGATCCAGGGTATGGACTGGCCGGTGTACCAGCTCTGGCGAACCGGCTCCAATAATTGAGCATTGGTCCAGATCTGCGCGTGGCAGTTCATGCAGGTGCGCGTAGGAGGAATGCCGGCGTAGCTCGATTTCTCAACTGTGGTGTGACAGTACTGGCACTGCAGGCCCAGCCCTTGCACGTGGTGCTTGTGGCTGAAGGGCACCGGCTGATCGGCGCGCTGGCCCTGCCGCGTAACCCACGGCGAGCGCTGCAACTGGTCCAGGGTGACACCCAAGGCAATGACGATCAACCCCGTCAGCACAATGCTCATGCGGGCCAGTGCATTGGAGCTACGGTCGAAGATTTGTGCCATGAACGAATCCCGATTTGACTTTCGTTTTGCATGCGCCGCGTGTGCTGGCGGTCACATGGATCATGTACAAGAAACACTCTTCGATAGAACTCTCATGCGGGGGCGGGGAAGCCCGAAATTTCAATATAGCAGCCGGAGACCCTTGCGCACCAAGCGCGGCGTGCCACATCGCGAGAAATTCGTGTGGGAATCCGCTTTGCAACTGCCTGAAAAGAAAATCGGTTGTGACAAGGACGATTTCGGCGTACCCACCACCTTCCCCTTGCGTTCAGTGCGCCAGAGGCTGGACTGTTCAACCCAAAAAATATCATCCCGGAAGCGAAATTTGCCACTGCCACGCAAACCACAGAACGAATCAACGCATTCGCAGCTGGAATTCAGTTCCGTCCCCGCTCCACGTTCACCGGTTCCAGAACGCCATCGGCAACCCGCCGGACACTTGAATCGGCGTATAGGCGCATCGCCAGAGGGAACCTCGCTCACAATCTATGCCGCCACAAGAGCGCGGAGCCATAAACACGCCCGGAATCCCGCCCCCGTTACGTACGCTCAAACTCGCCCTTTCCTGCACGACCCTGCGCAGCATTCGGCGCATGACTCGGCGCAAGATTCGCCAAACGAGCTGTCCGGCGACGATCGCGGCCAGCCGACAATCACGAGAAAAACGTCGAGTACAAAGAGCGCGATGGCAATGTCGTTGAAGAGGGTTGCCTGGGGCAGAGCCGGCCAGAACTGGTTGGCTGCCCAGAAGAGAAAAGCAGCGGCCAGCAAGATCGCCTTGGCAAACTCCAAGGCACTTGGCCGGCGCGCAATCCGGTAAATGACGTAGGCGATAGAAATCATGGCCAATGAAAAGGCCGCGAGAACATCGTGGCTTCCGGCAGGAAACAGCCCCGGATAGGCGTCCCAGACTAACAGCATGACGACGCCCGCAAGGGTGACGCCGCCAAGCAATACAGGAAGAAACCTTTGGGTTCGGCCAAGACGCATGTACATTGGTCATTATTGCCCTCATCTCGAAAAGAAACCGTAAGGGCCTGCCGCGGTATCCAGTGAAACCCGCGTAAGCCGATGTTATCAATCGGATCGTTTAGAATTCATAAGGACGGTTCAACCACTCTTAACAACATCTCAATACGCGGGACTCGATCGTTCGGTTCGCGGGACGATCTTTCTCGGTCGCTGCCCACCGGGTATTCGCTGGGCACGTCAACCGCCGATAAGGGAAGCAACGATGAAGTACGCCGGACTGCTGGTAATGCCCGCCGGGTTCTTACTCACCCTCGCCGCACTGGTGCTGTTTGCCGACCCTCCCCGGCGGCTGGCGTTTGTGTTCTGCGGCCTGGCTGTTGAGGTCATGGGCTTGATCGTGGCGGTGCGCGGTCACATGCCGCAGCGCGGAGCGGGCAGGCCATGAACCCGATGCCTCCTATGACGCCTGCCCCGGCTGCTGCGATGAGCGACGTCGCGATCGCGGTCACGCTCGTGCTTCTGCTGCTGGCGCCCCTGGCAATCGCCGGGTTGACACTGATCAATACCGGACTGGGCCGCTCGCGTTCGGCGGCGCAGGCCATGCTGGGCAGCCTGTTCCTTGGCGCCGTGGCGGCGGTTGTGTTCGCCATCGCCGGCGCGGGGTTTGCGGGGCTGCCCGGGAACTGGGCGGTGGTTCTGCACGCGTACGGCAAGACATGGAGCATTCTGGGGCTGGGCGGTTTTTTCCTGCACGGGCTTGGATCGGCTACGCCGCAGGCCCAGCTTGGGCTGCTTTTCGAAATTCTGGCCGTCGTCATGGCCGTGCTGGTGCCCTGGGGCTCGGGCGCGGATCGCTGGCGGCTCGCGGCCGGCGGCGCGTCGGCTGTGGTGCTTGCCGGCTTGGTGTTTCCTCTTGCAGCACATTGGATCTGGGGCGGCGGATGGCTCGCCGCGCTGGGCACTAACTTCTCGCTGGGAGCGGGCTTTCTCGATGGAGGCGGAGCCGCCACCGTGCACGCGCTCGGCGGACTGAGCGCTCTGGCCCTGGTTTGGATCGCCGGGCCGCGCCGCGGCAAATTCCCCAGGGAAGGCCTCTCCACCGCGATTCCCGGCCACAACGCGGTGTATGTGCAGTTCGGCTGCCTGCTGGCGCTGGTCGGCTGGCTGGCCTGGAACGCGGCGAGCGCGATCCTGTGGCTGCACGCTCCGCTGACCGCGCTGCCGGGCACGGCAATCAATACTCTGCTATCGGCGGCGGGCGCGCTGGTGGCGACATTCACAGTGACACGCGCGCGCTTCGGCAAACCCGACGCCAGCCTTTGCGCCAACGGCTGGATGGCCGGGCTGGTTGCCTCCTGCGCTTACGCCGGTTTGGCTACGCCCGCCGAGTCGCTCTTCGCCGGGGCCGTGGCCGGAATCTTCACGCCGCTGCTGGTCGAGGGGCTGGAACTGGCGCTTTCCATCGACGATCCCTCCGGCGCAGTAACCGTTCATGGCGCGGCAGGTCTGTGGGGATTGCTGGCCGCGGGCTTCTTCGCGCCACAACCGGGGCAGATGCTCGCGCAACTCGTGGGTGTTGCCGCGCTGCTCGGCGTGATTTTCCCGCTGATCTACCTGCTCTATGCGCTGCTTAACCGCGTGGTTGCATTTCGCGTCGATCCCGACGGCGAACGCATGGGCATGGACCTGCACGAACTCGGTGGCGGAGCTTATCCGGAGTTCGTGATTCACCGCGACGAATCGTACCGATAGGTTGGCCGAAGCAGACGGATTCAAGACCACAAACAGACGCAAACGATTGCTGAGAACTTACGGCGGTTCTCCTGCAACTATGAGCCATTTCTGACAGTATTCAAGGTGGCTTTTTATTGATAAAAAAGCACTTAGCGATTGTGCCCTGGTCACCACCAGCAGGAGACCCGCTCTAGCGATTACCAGTTGATTACTGGGGGCCCCCCTCCCCCTATCTCTGAAAATAAATTCCCTGGATTCATGAGGTTAGCGCATGTCTAACGCTATAACCCATTGATTCTAAGCCACTTCTTTACAGAGTCTAGACAGCAAAGGAGTTAGAGACAGGGAACAGGGAACAGGGATCAGGGATCAGGGATCAGGGATCAGGGATCAGGGATCAGAGATCAGAGAGCATGAGACAGTTCCTACCTTTGCTGTGTTTATTGTGCGCGAAGAGGCGGAAATTAACTGCAAAGTGCAGGGACATAGGGACCAGGGACGTAGGGACTAGAAAAACAATGACTTAGCCGATTACCGGATGGATTCGAACGGGGGCGCGGGGCTTGACAACTCGAACGGCGCAGGCTTCTGCCAATGGAGATATGGGCGTTAATGAGACCGATCCTACAAGACCCTGGACTTCTTCCTGCAAATTGAGGTCAGGAGTCTCCCCGGTCCCCAAGAGCGAGGGACCGGGGGCACCCTCGGTGTGGTTTTTGGGACGTTTAGACCGAGGCCACCCGCCGCTGGGTTGTGGCACGCCCGTGTTATCGATTACCTTTGGCCCGATTGTGGGTAATGCAGAGCATTTCGCAGTTTTCGGCCGAGCTCCCGCCGCCCTTGCTCCATGCGGAAACGTGGTCAGCGTCCATTTCGTTGAGCTTATAGATTCTGCTCTTGTTCGCGTCGTGCCCTATTGCGCAGTGCGGGCAGTTAGATTTGTTTTTCGCCTCTGCCGCGCTCGTTTGCTTTTCGTAGACTGAGTGCTTAGTGGCATCGTCGAATACGCGCACTTCCAGCAGCCTCAAGTCCTGTTGGCCGCCGAGGATGAATTCGAATATCCCGCGCTTTTGCTTAATGTAGGGATCGCCGTATAGCCGCCTCACGTCGGCAGACACCTTTTGTGGGTCGTAGGACTGGGAGTGATATTGCTCGTAGAACTTGCCCCATTCCAGACCCTGCATCTCTTTTTTGACATCTTTGAAGACCGTTGAAACCCAGTCGATCACGCTGTTGAAGTAGGTCTTCAGCTCATTGATGTTGTTGTCGTTGCGATGAGCGCTCATGTAGCTGCCGATATCGTCCTTGCTCACCCAATCCAGCGCCCGCTCCAAGAATTGCTGCCGGTTTGCGCTGCCCTTGATGTACGCGCTCCATTTCTGGATGTTCGCGTTCTGGCTGTTGCTGAACTCCGCCTTTGCAAGCGTCACGAACGGCCCGGAGTAGATGGCGTTCAAAAGCTCCTGCGGGTTGAGCGGCACACCTGCGATGTTAATAGTCTCAAACCATTGCTTGATCTCGCTCTCCGTGCCCTCGCACTCGTAGATCAGCAATTTCGAGTCCCGAATCTTGGCTTGTTGGTCGGCGGGCAGGCTGTCAAAGTTCTTCGGATTGCCGTTATCGATGATCGCGAACTTGTTCGTGACGAACCGCCCGATACTAGTGATCCGTTGCTGGCCGTCCAACACCTCGAACTTGTCCTCCGCGACCTTGTTGAAATAGATCAGACCGAGCGGATAACCCTTGAGGAGCGACTCGACGACGGCCACCTCCCGCTTGCCGCCGCCATCTGCGTAGAGGTAGTTTCGTTGATATTCCGGTTGGATGGTAAGCTTTCCGCCCAGCCCGAACAGCCCTTTGCCCTCGAATTGGTTGTACACAAACCCGTCGCAGATGTCGTCGGCGGTGATGTCGGTTCTTAGCGTGGTATTCACTTTTTTGGCCTCCTTGCGGACCGGACACGGCGGCGGATGAGGATGCGCTTATAAACCTTGACGCCGTTCACGACACCAGAAGCATTGAGGTCGTAAACGCCCGGTTTGCCGAATAGCTTGTCGTACGCCTCTCGGCACTCTTGAGACGTGTACACCCGTGTCCTATAGGCATTGTCTGGGTCATTGGACTCCGTGGTGCCCACAATCTCAAACTGGTCTGGGTTGTATCTGTCGAGGAAAGTGATCGGAACGCCCATAACGCCGTCATCATCACCCGGGATCGCATCGGTAAAGGGCACCTCGATGGCGTCGTAGTTGTCGTACCGGTCGTATGACGCCTTGCCGTTGATCTCCTTGTGCTTGCTGAATCGCAGGTTGTCTTCCACGGTCATGAGGGGCAGCTTCTGGTGTCGGCGGCCATGGTCCAGGTTTGTGTACCAGCGGACGCCCTTAACGCGGATGTACTTGACGCCATTTTCGTCGACTCGCGAGCCGGCCGCGTTGAGCGGGTAGTGGTCGGGAACGCGGAACTCGCGGTCGCCGCTGTGGATGGTGACACCCATCCACAGCTTGTTGGCCTTGACGAGCGGAAAGATCTCCTTGTAAGTGAGCGCCTGAACGTTGCCAATGATCAGGAACTTCTTCCCGTATTCCACAAGCTGGGCGACGTACTCGCGGAAGAGGGAGAAGGGCGGGTTAGTCACGACGATGTCCGCCTCTTTCAGAAGCGCGATGCACTCAAGGCTGCGGAAATCGCCCCCGGGGTACTTCTCATCTGCTTTCAAGGCTATTCTGGCGGCCTTGTTCCGCTTGAGGAAAAGCTCGACGTCGGTCACGTTCGCAGCGCCGTCGCCGTCCTCGTCTTTCACACGGTCGAGCGTGACGGCGAGCGCCTTGGGCTTCTGGCGCTTGCCATTCCCCTCGATGTATTCCGGGAACAACGTGCCCTGGCCGGCGATGGGGGAGCCGTCGTAGCTGGTGGTGACAAGCTTTTTGAGGCCGAGCTTGTTGAAGTTGGCGGCGAAGTACTTGAGGAAGTTGCTCTCGAATGGGTCGTCGCAGTTGCAGTAGACGACCTTGCCGCGGAAGGTGCGGGGGTCGAACTCCAGGTAGGCCTCTACCTCTTTCTGGATGTCGACGTA
>PMYE01000193.1 GCA_003171315.1 Acidobacteriaceae bacterium | reverse complement strand
CTATAATACGTTAATAGCTTTCCCGGTTCGGGCAGCTTCCCCACGGCATATGGGAGTAACCGACAGCGAAATCGATCGCCGTCGGGAGCCGCTGGGAAGCCCGGCTTGCCCGCGAAGCCTGCCGGGCCGAAGCATTGGAAGAGCCACGGCGAGGTTTGGCGAGCTTGCGCGGCCAATCGGGACCAAGGCGCGTAAAGCGACTTCCGAAACTCCCCTGCCTACCACCGGTAAAAGCGGTAAGGATTGTCTCCCATATTGAAATCCGTGCGATAGTCGGGGTGATAATAGCCGGCCTTGGTCCCTTCGGGCATGGCCGTCGGAGGCAGGTCCAGCAAGCGGCTGGGTATGGGCGGCTGGCAATCATGCCCCGATCGATCCCCATCCGGACCGATCCACATGCGATCCGGGTTGAGAACCGTTTTGCGCGGCTCAAAAATCCGGCGGTCCACCGCGAAACTGGCGCCCAGATTGGCCAGCAACTGGGCCACCGCGCGCGTGGCCCGCCAGCGCGTGTAGCGAAGATACGTCTTCTCATCCGCCTTGAAACTATCAGGGTCCACCTGGCAGAAGATCGCCACGCCCTTGCCCACCACTTTGCGGCCCAACAAACCATCCGCTCCCATCTCCGCCCCGCCGGTCAGAATCGAAGGCGGCTTGTCCAGATAGCAGCGCCACCGAAGATCGGACGCACTGAGGCCTTTTGCTTCAGGCCAGCCGGGTACCGAGAGAGAGCCCGCGAAATGGTCTGGCGCCGGCTTCAATGTAGTGCCGAGCCATCCCTCTGCCTGCGCTCGCGGCAAGAAGAATACGTTGCCGCCTTCCTGCAGGTAGGTGTTGAGCGCGGTCATATCAACGGTCGCGTCCGGGCCAACGAGCACCAGCCCGGCGCCGGTGTCCAGGGTCTTGGAACGTTCGTAACCCACTCCTACCTTGTCCAACCACGCCGCGCCCGCGTTACCGCCGACATAAACCACTTTGCTCACTCGCGGCGCCAGTGGCGCATGCAGCGCATAATCCACGATCTTCCCGGCCACCAGCCGCGACGCCGGGTCCAAAGTCACATGATCCTCCAGGTCCAGCGTGCAGACGATCAGCCGCCCCTGGCCGTAATCCAGTTCCATCAGCGGCGTGTAGGCCAAGTCAAACTCGGACTCCAGCAGCGGGGTCCATCCGCTGCGGTGCGGCTTCTCAATGGCCCCGCTGCTGACCCCGCCCCGGTTGCCCCAATGCCACCCGGCGTAGGGCTGGCCGCCTTCGTTCCCTCTCTGGTAATCTCCCTCGTATTTCGGGTAGGCCTCAATCAGCGTGCTGCTGCCCGTCCAGTCGCGCAGGTCGTCGGCGTCGATCCCCTGGGCGGCCGGCGAAACGGGAATGGGAAAGACATACCGGCTCACCTTCGGACACACCCGCCAGCCGAGGGCTTCGGTCATCCATGCCGGGTCTTGCGCAAAGATCAGAGCGCGGCCACCGGCCCGCACGAAAGGCTCCAGCTTGGCAGCCAACATTGGGTCGCTCTTCAGGCCATCGCGTCCGATGACCACTAGCGGCGCCGCCGCGCCATTCCAGGCATGGGGCGTAAAGCCCAGGTTCGCCAGCATCCTGCCGGTCAGGCCTTTGGGGTCAATCGTGGCTATCTCGCCCTTGCGCGGCGATTCCGCGCCAAAGACCCGGAACGCAAAGGCGTCGTCGTGCGTCACCCCTCCAATGGTCGCGGTGAGCGCAATCTGGCCGTCGGCTTTGCCGCCGGCCTCTACCTGGGGCGCGGCGATCTCGACCGGTATTTTGCGAATCTCCGAAACCGCCAGGGTGCCGCGTAGTTCGCCCTTGCCCACTGTTTTCCCGCCGACGGTGGCGATCCAGGTCGCCGTAAAATCCTGGGGCTGGCGCATATCGTTGATGAGTACGATCTGCTTCTGGAACTTCTGGCCGGCGCTGAAGTGGTGGTCTTTAGCGGTATATGCCTCTGGTCGGCCGGCGATCCACGCCAGCGTCGGGAAGTTGACCTCCTTGAGTTCGTCCTGCACCCACGACCAGGTGCGCAGGCCGCCCGGCAACCCCGCAGTACGCCAGCTTTTGCTGGTGCGCGCGCGGAAGAGATCCTGGATTTTGAGCATGACAGGAAATCGGTCCAACTGATCCTGGCACGACTTGTATTTCATTCCGCCGAGGAACTGGCTGTTGAGCCACTGCCTGTACTTTGAATCCTCCGTGGCATAGGCGTCGGCGCCGAAGTAAATTGCGGTGTACTCGGTTAATAAGGGTTCGCTGGTGATGTTGGTGCCAAAGCCATCGTGTCCGCGCAGGAACGTGCACTCCACTGGGGTGCCGAACTCGGTCATCGTAATCGGCATCTGGCCGCTCTCTGCCCAGGCGCTCAACCACTCCTCACGCTCCTGGAGCGGCAGCAGGTCCAGATAGCAATTCGCTGAGTGGACATCGCCCGTATCGGAGCCCTCGTGACTGTAATAGACGCGCGTGGGGTCCAGCTTCTTGATCTCAGCGAACATTTGCTTGGCGTCATCCATAAGCGGCCGCCAGAGCGGGTCGCTCTGCGCCCAGCCGTGGTGGCCGAAGTTACGTGGATCCAAATCGACCGCGCTGTTGAAGAAGTTTGCACCGGAGATCCACATCACCGCCGAGGGATGATTGCGGTAGTAGCGCATCCACACGTCGGCGCGCTCAAGAGCACGTTGCCGGTTTTGTTCCCAGACAAGATTTCCGCCTGGATCCCTCATGTACTTATTGGCGTCGAGAACATACACTGCCCCCAGGTAGCCCTTATGATCGGCCCAGTCGAGGTTCTTTCCGGCGTCTGAAACGTCACCGCGGGTATCCGGATTCCAGTTGCCGAATTCCGAAAAGTTGTCTCCAACCTGGCCGAGCGGACCATTGTAAAAGCAGGGTTGCCGCAAGTGAATGACCGTTCCGTTGAGGTAAAACTGCCGGCCTTCAACCCAGAACTCACGGAAGCCGAATTCCTGATTGAACTGGTCATCCAGGCCCGCTCCCTTCACCGTCAGCCGGAGCGTGTAAAGATTGGGCTGATCCACGTCCCACAGGCGCGGGTTCGCCCAGGGCCAGGAGACGGTGACGGTCTGCGTTGGCTTGGCCTCCACCGCCGCGTCCGCCGTGAAGCTCTTCTCCACCTCGCCCTTTTCGTTCAGCATGTCCGCCACAAAATGCACCCGGCCCGCCTGCTTGACGCCGCTAAGGTCCACGTCCAGCGCAACGTCCTTTTTTCGTGTGGAGGTGCGTACGAATGCATCGCTCACGTACGCCTCGGAGGAGCGGCTTTCCAAATACACGCTGCCGGTCAAGCCTCGTGTCGCCAAGCTGGCCGCGCTGTAAGTGACGGCCATAAAAGCGTTCTGCCAGAAGTGCCCCACCATCTGCGAGTCCGCGATGGCGGCCACCAGCACCTGGACATTTGCCGTTTGGCCCGGCGTGACCGCGCGCGTGATGTCCACTGAGCCCCACGGCCAGGGCACCTGCCCGCAATCTACGCCGTTGACATAGACAATCGCATCCGTGCAGACCCGGTCAAAGCGCAGGCTGACCGTGCGGCCCTGCCATTCGGCGGGAATCGGCACCTGGCGCTCGTACCACGCGCTGGCCACGTGCGACCCATCGTCATAGTGCTCCCATTGCGGACCGCTGCCGCGCGCCATAAGCGGACTCCGCAACCTGGTCGACAAAACTAAGTTTGCAGACGTGTCCTCATCTTCACGCGTCGCCCAACTGTCTGGCACGTTGATAAACCCCCAGCCCAGCTTCGGCGGAGCGGTTTCACCGGCAACGGCGGGCATGAAGCGCCACAGGCCGTCGAGCAATGCTCGCGACCGCCTGGCATTCACCGTTTCGATTTTCGTTTGGTCCCAATTGAGGCTCATGCCGGCCGGCAGCGCGGCGTCGGCCGACTGCGAGTCGGCCAATGCCAACGACGGGAGGAGTGTCGCGCCGGCCAGCGCTGTGGTGGAAGTCTGGAGGAATCGGCGGCGCGTTAACCCGTCGCCCGGCTGTGAAAGTTTGGGCTTATGCATATCCACAGGATCATAAGACGCCAGCGCGAGGGAACGCAACTGCGTTTCTTAAACGTGTCGGAAAAGCAGGATCCGACGTGAGCAGGCTCATTTCGCCAAGAGCGCGGCGTGATCCTGAAGCAGCGCAAACACCCATACAACCAGAAAGCGCTTGGCGAGCTTGCGCGGCCAACCGGGACCAAGGCGCGTAAAACGATTTCCGAAACTCACCTGCCTACCACCGGTAATAGCGGTAGGGATTGTCGCCCAGCGGGAAATCCGTGCGATAGTCGGGGTGATAATAGCCGGCCTTGGCCCCTTCGGGCGCGGCTGTCGGAGGCAGGTCCAGCAAGCGGCTGGGCATGGGCGGGTCGTCGCACTGATGCCCCGATCGATCCCCATTCGGACCGACCCACATGCGATCCGAGTTGAGAACCGTTTTGCGCGGATCGAAAATGCGGCGGTCCACCGCGAAACTGGCGCCCAGATTGGCCAGCAACTGGGCCACCGCGCGCGTGGCACGCCAGCGCGTATAGCGAAAATAGGTCTTCTCATCCGCCTCGAAACTATCCGGGTCCACCTGACAGAAGATCGCTACGCCCTTGCCCACCACTTTGCGGCCCAACAACCCATCCGCCCCAATCTCTACACCGCCGCTCAGAATCAAAGGCGGCCTGTCCAAATAGGAGCGCCACCGAAGATCCGACGCATTGAGGCCTTTTGCTTCAGGCCAGCCGGGTACCGAGAGAGAGCCCGCGAAATCGGCTGCCGCCGGCGTAAGGACGGCGCCCGGCCATCCCTTGGCCCGCGGCAGGAAAAACGCCTTGCCGCCTTGCGCCAGGTACCCGTCGAGCGCACCCGAATCCACCTTCGCCTCCGGCCCGATCAGCACCAGCCCGGCGCCGGTGTCCAGCGTCTCCGAACGTTCGTAACCCACTCCTATCTTGTCCAGCCACGCCGCGCCTGCGTTACCGCCGACATAAACCACTTTGCTCACTCGGGGCGCCAGGGGTGCATGCAAAGCGTAATCCATCACGCGCTCTGCCATAAGCCGCGCAGCCGGATCCAGCGCCACATGATCTTCCAGGTCCAGCGTGCAGACGATGATCCGTCCCTGGCCGTAATCCAGTTCCATCAGCGGCGTATAGGCCAGGTCAAACTCGCACTCCAGCAGGGGGGTCCATCCGCTGCGGTGCGGCTTCTCAATGGCCCCGCTGGCGACCCCGCCCCGGTTGCCCCAATGCCACCCGGCGTAGGGCTGGCTCCCTTCGTCCCCTCGGAGGTAATCTCCCTCGTATTTCGGGTACGCTTCAATCAGCGTGCTGTCGCCCGTCCAGTCGCGCAGGTCATCGGCGTCAATCCCCTGGGCGACCGGCGAAGCGGGAATGGGAAAGACATACCGGCTCACCTTCGGACACACCCGCCAGCCGAGGGCTTCGGTGATCCAGCCGGGGTCTTGCGCCATGATCAGCACCCGGCCGCCGCCCCGCACATAGGGTTCCAGCTTGACTGCCACCGCCGGGTCATCCTTCAAAGCATCGCGGCCCACGACCACCAGGGGCGCCGTCGCGCCGTTCCAGGCATGGGGCGTAAAGCCCAGGTTCGCCATCATCTTGCCGGCCAGGCCTTTCGGGTCAATCGTGGCCATCGCACCCTTTCGCTGCGGCTCCGCGCCAAAGACCCGGAACGCAAAGGCGTCGTCGTGCGCCACCCCTCCAATTGTCGCGTTGAGCGCGATCTGGCCGTCGGCCTTGCCGCCGGACTCTACCCGGGGCGCGGCGATCTCGACCGGTATTTTGCGAATCTCCGAAACCGCCAGGGTGCCGCGCAGTTCACCCTTGCCCACTGTCTTCCCGCCGGCGGTGGCGATCCAGTTGGCTGTAAAAACCTGCGGCTGGCGCGTGTCGTTGATCAGGACAATTTGCTTCTGGAACTTTTGGCCGGAACTGAAGTGGTGGTTCTTGGCCGTGTAAGCACCTGCCGGCCCGGCAATCCACGCCAGCGTCGGGAAGTTGAACTCCTTAAGTTCGTTCTGCAACCACGACCAGGTACGCAGGCCGCCCGGCAACCCCGCGGTACGCCAGCTTTTGCAGGTGTTCGTGCGATAGAGATCCTGGATTTTGAGCATGTCGGCGAATCGGTCAAACTCGCCCTCGGAGCGGCCGTAGAGCATTCCGCCACGGAACAGGTCATGAAGAAACTGCCGGTATTCGGGGCCTTCCGAGGTATATGCGCCGGTACCGAAGTAAATGGTGGCGTACTCGGTTAATAAGGGTTCGCTGGTGACGTTGTCGCCATGTACACCGCTATAGCCTTCGTGTCCGCGCCGGAATGTGCCGTCCACTGGGGTGCCGAACTCGGTCATCGTAATCGGCATCTCGCCGCTCTCTGCCCAGGCGCTCAGCCACTCCTCGCGCTCCTGGAGCGGCAGCAGGTCCAGATAGCAATTCGCTGAGTAGACATCGCCCGTATCTGAGCCCTCGTGACTGTAATAGACGCGCGTGAGGTCCAGCTTCCTGATCTCAGCGAACATCTGCTTGGCATCATCCATAAGCTGCCGCCAGAGCTGGTCGCCCTGCGCCCAGCCGTGGCGGCCCAGGTGACGCGGATCCAAATCGACCGAGTTGTTGAAGAAATTCGCACCGGAGATCCACATCACCGCGGAGGGATGATTGCGGTAGTAATGTATCCACACGTCGGCGCGCTCAAGGGCACGTTGCCGGTTCTGTTCCCAGACAAGATTTTTGTTTGGATCCATCATGTACTTATTGGCGTCGAGAACATACACCGCCGCCAGATAGCCCTTACGATCCGCCTGGCCGAGTTCCTTTCCGGCGTCTGTATCGTCGCCGCGGGTATCCGGATTCCAGTTGCCGAGCTCCGCAAAGTTGTCTCCGACCTCGCCGAGCGGGCCCTTGTAAAAGCAGGGTTGCCGCAAGCGAATGACCGTTCCGTTGAGGTAAAACTGCCGGCCTTCAGTCCAAAACTCGCGAAAGCCGAATTCCTGGTTGTACTGGTCATCCAGACCCGCTCCCTTCACCGTCAGCCGGAGCGTGTAAAGATTGGGCCGATCCACGTCCCACAGGCGCGGGTTCGCCCAGGGCCAGGAGACAGTGACGGTCTGCGTGTCCCTGACCTCCACCGCCGCGTCCGTCATGAAGCTCTTCTCCACCTCGCCCTTTTCGTTGAGCATGTCCGCCACGAAATGCACCCGGCCTGCCTGCGCAACCCCGGCCAAATCCACATCCAGCGCGAGTTCCTTCTTCCGGGTCGAGGTGCGTACGAAAGCGTCGGTCACGTGCGCCTCGGACGACCGGCTTTCCAAATACACGTTGCCGGTCAAGCCCCGCGTCTTCAGCTTGGCCGCGCTGTAGTTAACGTCCAGAAAGGCATTCTGCATGAAGATCCCCACCAGCCCCGCGTCGGGGATGGCGGCCACCAGCACCTGGACATTTGCCGTTTGGCCCGGCGTGACCGCGCGCGTGATGTCCACCGAGCCCCAGGGCCAGGGCACCTGCCCGCAATCCACGCCGTTGACATAGACAATGGCGTCGGTGCACACCCGGTCAAAGCGCAGGCTGACCATGCGGCCCTGCCATTCGGCGGGAATCGGCACCTGGCGCTCGTACCACGCGCTGGCCACCCGCGACCCGTCATCATCATAGTGTTCCCATTGCGGACCGCTGCCGCGAACCAAAAGCGGACTCCGCAACTTGGTCGACACAACTAAGTTGGCAGACCTATCCTCTACCTGACGCCTCGCCCAACTGCCCGGCACGTTGATAAAACCCCAGCCCAGCTTCGGCGGAGCGGCATCTCCGGCAACGGCAGGCATGAAACGCCACAGGCCGTCGAGCAATGCCCGCGACCGTTTGGCATTCACCGTTTCGATTTTCGTTTGGTCCCAATTGAGGCTCATGCCGGCCGGCAGCGCGGCGTCGGCCGACTGCGAGTCGGCCAATGCCAACGACGGGAGGAGTGTCGCGCCGGCCAGCGCGGTGGTGGAAGCCTGGAGGAATCGGCGGCGCGTCAGGCGATCGGTTGCCTGAGAAGGCTTTGACTTTTGTCTCTGGTTCATGGGGTTCCCTACCTACAAAACAGCATCTCTGGGATGGATTCATATTGCGCCCGAGCAGGAAACAGCACGCAGCGATGGTTACGGCCACGCTTCCGCGTAGACCGCAATGTTGATATAGCAGCATCGGCCTGTCTGTCAAGCACCCACTGACCGGCAGCATCTGGTCAAGTTCGCGAACGATCCGCGATGCGGCGCTTAGCAGCATTTGCCTGGCCTGCCGGGCAAGACACTGGATCGATGAATGTATGAACGGCTTGAGGCTACACATGGACGCGGAGCGAAAAAGAAAACAGATCGCGATGAGACGGAAACCGGATTTTCCGAGCTCTTCCCTTATGGTCTTGCGGCATGTTTCTCATACGCCAGGCCACGCGAAAGTAAAGAACAGGCTCTACAGGGATGCGTTAGCTGTTTGGCGCAGAAGGGCTTCGGCGCGGGCGAGGTCTTCTTCGGTGTCGACGCCGATGGTGTCTCTCGGCGCGTCGGCCACATAAATCGCGATGCCGTTTTCCAGCAGGCGCAATTGTTCCAGGCGCTCAAGCTGCTCAAGCGGCGAAGGCGGAAGGGCGGCAAACCGCTCCAGCGCTGCCCTGCGGTAGGCGTAGATGCCGAGATGCTTGCGGTAGCCCGTGAAGCCCGTCGCGTCGCGGTCAAAGGGGATGGCGGCGCGGGAGAAGTAGAGTGCGCGGCCGTCGAGCGCCGTGACCACCTTGACGGCGTTGGGATTGGAGAACTCTTCCGGCGGGCAGCGGACGGCGAGCGTGGAAACCTCGGCCTCGGGCCGGACAAAGAGATCGAGGAGCGGGGGAAAGAAATCGGGCGTGAGGGTGGGCTCGTCGCTCTGGATGTTGACGTAGATGTCGGCGTCGATCTGGCGGGCCACTTCCCTCACCCGGTCGCTGCCGCTGGGGCAGGTGGGCGAGGTCATCACGACGGGAATGGAGCGCGCGCGGCAGGTCTCGGCCACTTCGTCGGCATCGGTAGCGACAACGACGGAATCCATAAGGCCACTCGCCTGCGCGGCGCGCCACACCCACTCCACCATGGGCCGGCCGGCGATAGGACGCAGCACCTTGCGCGACATGCGGGTGGAATGGAGCCGCGCGGGAATGACGGCTGCGATGCGCAGGGAGCTCATGCAGACGAGTGTACATAAAGGCGAAGCCTGTGGTCTGTGGAGTCAGGCGGCGAGTTCACGCGGCCAGCGCAGCCAGGGCGTGTTCGGCGCGGGCCAGTCCTTCGGCCGCGGCGCCGGGAGCGTCGCTTTGATGTTCGGCGTGGATGAATTCGATCTCGGCGAGGCCGAGGATGCCGAGGATCGTGCGCAGGTACGCCTCCTGATGGTCGAGGGAGTGGAACGGGGTTCCCGCGGGATAGGCGCCGCCGCGCGCGGAGAAGACAAAGACCCTTTTGCCGGGCGGCACGAGCGGAACCACGCCGTTCGGCGTGAACGCAAAGGTGCGCCCTTCGCGCACGATCAGGTCGATCCACGCCTTGAGCGATGCGGGAATCGACAGGTTCCACATGGGCACGCCGAGAACGATGACGTCGGCGGCGAGGAGCTCGTCCACAAGGCGGTCGGAGGTTGCCAGAACGCGCTTTTGTTCCGCAGTCAGCCCGGCGGCCGGAGTAAAGAACGCATCGACGGCAGCCTCGCTGAGGTAGGGGATGTTTTCGTGCGAGGTGTTGTGATGCACCACCGTGCCCGCGGGGTGTTGCTGCTTCCACTTTGCGGCGAAGGCGGCGGTGAGACGGCTGGAAACCGATGCGGCGCGGGGGCTGGAGTCGATATGCAGGAGCGTGGACATAGGGGTTCTCCCCAATGATGCGAGACGTACAAGGAGATTGTCGCAGGAAACGCGCCTGACAATTGGACTGCTCATACTGCGCTAGCGCGGAAAGACCGTCAAGCAGGCGCGGGCCGCAGCGTTTGACCTCAAATCCCAGCGCCCGTATCATCGAAATTGGGCGCGGCAGCGGCCCTTCCCGGCGGAGTAGCTCAGATGGTAAGAGCGACGGATTCATAACCCGTAGGTCGGCGGTTCGATCCCGCCCTCCGCCACCACGACTGCCAAGTTCTCTTTCCAGTTTGGGTTCTTCCCCCTCCGCCACCATTGCATGGAGCAGCCGCTCGCTGTTCGCCCGCTCACTGCAAGCGCCAACGAGCAGAACCCGGGCCTTTCTCCCACGCGCGCACCCCATCGCGCAGTCTCCCGGGATTTCGCTCAAGTCTTCTCGATGCTGCATGTTACAATTTGCCCACGTTAGAAGCCATGGACGAACATTCCCCACGCGCAGAACCCGTAGTCGAAGTGATCGCTCCCGACGGCTCGCAAGAGCAGGTCGCCGTCACTCAATTTCCATTCAACATTGGCAGGGGCGGCGAGGGCGACAATGCCTTGCAGCTTTCCGATGGGCGCGTCTCCCGGCGCTGCGCCGCGATTGTCGCCGATGGTTCAGGCTACCGGCTGGATGACCGCGGAAATCGCTACGGATTGTTCGTGAATGGCGAGAAGGTGCGGCAGAAGGCGCTGCGCGACGGCGACGTAATCACCTTCGGCATCGATGACAGTTACCGGATCGTGTTCCATGCGGCGCCGTCTGGCGCCTCGCCCGCGCCGCAGGAGTCGATGGCCAACCTTCTGACGCGCATCGGCACCCTTTCCGATTTCACCGGCACGGCGTCCTCCGGCGGCCTGAGCAAGCTGAATCTGCTGCTGGAGGCAACGTCGCTGCTGCACTCCCAGCTTCCTCTGGAGTCCGTGCTGGGCACGATGCTGGACCATGCGATCTCGGTCACGCACGCCGACCGCGGGCTGCTGATTGAGCCCGACGCGGCGGGCACACTGCGCGTGCGCCTGGCGCGCGGCAACAAGGGCGAGAGCCTGCCGCCGGAGACGCTGAACCCCAGCCAGACGGCGATCCACCAGGCGATCGACCGGCAATCGAGCGTGATTACGGAGGATCTGAACCTGGCCGGCCTGGACCTGAAGGCGGCGGAGAGCATCGTGGTGCAGGGTTTGCGTGCGGTGGTTGCGATTCCTCTGTATGCCTCATCGCGCTCGACGGCCGACACAGGCGCCGAGCACGAGCGCGGCCAGTTGCTGGGCGTTATCTATCTCGACTCGCGGCACATTGCGGCGTTCTCGGCGCTCGACCGGCAGATTCTCGACGCGCTTGGAGCACAGGCCGCCAGCATCATGGATAACGCGCGGCTGGTGGAGCGGGAGCGCGAACGCCAGCGGCTGGAGCAGGAGCTGTCGATCGCGCGCACCATACAACAGGCGCTGCTGCCGCACGGATTGAACGACCTTCCCCATCTCGCCGTTACCGGCTTGCACTTTCCTTGTCATGAGGTGGGCGGCGATTACTTCGACGTGGTTCCGGTGAGCGAAGACCGGACGGCGATCCTGATCGCGGATGTGAGCGGCAAAGGGCTGGGCGCGGCGCTGCTGACCACGATGCTGCAGGGCGCGCTCTCGGGCATGACCATGGGCGCGGATCCGGTGAAGGTGTTCAACCACATCAATCGCTTCCTCTGCCGCCACGCGGAGGTCGGCCGCTACGCGACCATGTTCATCGGACTGCTGGGCCGCGACGGCATGCTCGAGTACATCAAGGCCGGGCATCCATCGCCGCTGCTGCTGCGCCAGGGCAAGGTGAGCGAACTTTACACGGAGGGGTCGTTCCCCGTAGGCCTGATACCCGAGGCGGAGTACACATCGGCGCGCCTGCAGCTTGAGCCGGAAGATACGCTGGTGCTTTTCAGCGATGGCGTGACGGAGGCGGAAAACCCGCTCCATGAGTTGTTCGAGGTTTCGGGCTTGAGCGAGGTTCTCGCCGGCCGGAGCGGCGCTTCCGTTGAAGAGCTGCAACAGGCGATTCTCGATGCGGTGCGGGACTTCACCAAGGGAGCTCCCCAGTCGGATGACCTGACGCTGCTGGTGGTGCGCTACCGCAAGCCGGCATAAAAATCTACTCTGACTTTCACAGCCGGCAGGTTGAAAGGCCTCATCAAGCGCTGGATTTTTCAGGTGATCACTCGCGGAAACGGTCCGCGCGGGGTTGATACAATCCACACCATGAACGTCCCCAAAGTGATTGGAAGGTATGAGATCGTCGAGGAGCTGGGCCGGGGCGCGATGGGCAGCGTCTTCAAGGCGCGCGACCCTGCGGTAGGCCGCCTCGTGGCTCTCAAAACCATCCATTCCACGGCGCTGGAAGGCGCGCAAGCTGAGGAATATCGCGCGCGATTCTACCGCGAGGCGCGCGCATCCGGCGTCCTGGCGCATCCGGGAATTGTGCCCGTCTTCGACGTGGGCGAGCACGAGGGTGCGCCCTTTCTGGTGATGGAGTTCGTCGACGGCAGAACGCTGGCCGACGTCATCAAGAAAGGCGAGCGGTATACGCTCGACCGGGTGAGCGAGATCGGCCAGCAGATTGCCGAGGCGCTGGGTTACGCGCACCGACAGGGCGTGATTCATCGCGACATCAAGCCCGCCAATATTCTGATGACCTCGCGCACGGTCTATGGGAGCGAGCGGCCCCGCATCACCGACTTTGGCATCGCCAAGCTCGCGGCCAGCGAGATCACGACCACTGGGCAGTTGCTGGGAACGCCCTCGTTCATGCCGCCCGAGCAGTTCACGGGCGCGCCCATCGATGGCCGCGCCGACCTTTTTTCGCTGGGCGTGATTCTTTACTCGCTGGCTACCGGCGAGCAGCCCTTCCCCGGCGAGACCATGACGGCCGTTTCCTACAAGGTTGTCTACACCGAGCCAGTTCCGCCGGCGAAACTCAACCCTGCGATTCCGGCGCGGTTTGAGGCAGTGATCCTGAAGTGCCTGGCCAAGAGCCCGGCTGAGCGATATCAAACAGGCGAGGAACTAGCGCAGGATCTGGCGGCTTTGCGCACGAATGCCGGAGCGGCGGTGATGCACGCCGAGGCGACGGCGGCTGCTGTGGGTGGATCGGACGTCACGCTGGGACCGGCGGCCAGCGCTTCAAACATCCCGCGGGCGCCGCAAACCGGCCAGGCGGCCACAAAGCCGGCTTCGCAGCCTCCACCCAAACCGGCGGCAAAAAAGCAAAGCAAAGCGGCGCGTATTGAGACAGTATTTGCCACGGTACTGCTGTCGGTCACGGCGCTGGGGGTGGCCGCGGCGGGCGGCTGGTTCTGGCTGCAGCATCGAAAGCAGGCGGCTCCACAGCAGCAGCAGGCCGCCGCGGTTCCGACGGCGCAGCCACAGCAGGGCCCTCCGGCAGCGGCTCCCGAGCCGGCAGTTCAAGCTCCCACGTCCTCTACCGCGGCCAATCCGATCAACTCTCCGGCCACCGCGCCGGCGCCGCTTGCTGCCAAACCCTCCGCAGCCAAACCCTCAGCGGCGAAGACAACTCCCTCTTCACCGCCGCCGGTCGCCCCGGTGGCCGCGGCAGCGCCTCCACCGGTCGCCAATCCAGCTCCAACGCCTCCCTCTACGGCCAAGTCCCAGCCGGCTCCGGCAGCCGTGGCCTTCAATCCCTGGACCCTCGATCCCAACACCAATGCAAAGTTCAGGATTGAGTTGAACCACCTGCCCATCGGCCTGCCTTTCACCGTGGAGATGAGCGGGAAGGTTTATCTGCGCTTCATCTCGGGCGACAACACGAACCTCGACAAGCTCTTTGTTCCACCGGGTGTGCAGGAGTTCCGCGTGACCGTCAGGAGCGACGGCCAGGAAAAGGTCTCAAACATTGTCAGCGAAGAGTTCCGGGCCAAAAAACGCAAGACCCTGCGGATCGAATTCATGAACCAGGGCACCGAGGTGAACGGACCCTCTTCGCCGCCGTCCGGCCAAAATATGCAGCTCTTTCTCTCGCTCAAGTAAATGGGTCTACGAGCCCGTAGCGTTGCGCTTTGTAACAGAACTGTCACATTCGGCGGGTACCATCACGCTAATCTGTAGTGGCCCCGCGGAACGGTGGCGCGTCCGCCGCGGGAACAAAAGATTCCCCGGCAGTTGGCAATAGAAAAAGGAAGAACACAATGGAAATCTCCACCGAAGAAATGGACGGCGGCGTCACCAGGGTCGGTTTGGACGGGCGTATGGACATTGCCGGAGCCGCAGTAGTGGATCTGAAGATGAATCTGATTGCGGGCAGCGCGAAAAAGTTGCTGATCGACTTGGAGAAAGTCTCGTTCCTCGGCTCGATGGGCCTGCGCTCCATCGTCCTTCCCGCGCGGGCCGTGCACAGCCGCGGCGGCAAGGTGGTCCTGTTTGCGCCCACGGAGATGGTGGAATCGGTTCTGAAAACCAGCGGCATCGATTCTCTGCTGCCGATTCACCACGATCTGGCTGCCGCACTGGCTGCATTACAGTAAGCCCAACCTGTTGTCAGGCGGCCACCATGCCCGCGGAAAACACAGTCCAGCCCGAGCCGCGGTTGAGCTTGCAAAGCGAGCTCGATGAGCTGGCGCGGCTTTGGCCGTGGGTCGAAGCGCTGGCCGCCGAATACGCGATCCCCGCGGACACGCGATTCGCAATACATCTCTGCCTGGAAGAAGCGCTCTCAAACATCATTCGCCACGGGTACGGCGGGCAACCGAACCACTCGATCACGGTGGAATGCGCTCCGGCTGGAAGGCATCGGCTTGTGTTCACTATCGAAGATCAGGCTCCGCTATTTGACCCCCTCGCGTCCGCAACGGCCGAAGAAACGCCTGCTCCGTCGTCCATCGATCAGCTACGGCCCGGAGGGCAGGGCATCCGCCTGCTGCGAAAGTTCGCGGGGAGCCTTGCCTATGAGCGGCTCACCGGAGGCAACCGGTTGACGATCGGCTTTGTCTTCCCTCGTTGATTGCCCGGAGCGTTCGCAACGCCTCGACAGCGTATTGATTCCAAGCGCCTTCGCGGTTCCGGGAAGTTATATGCGCGCTGCTTGGGGTATCATTGCGTCTATAGAGTATGAGCGGCCGTCTTCCCCTTGAGGCTGCATGGGTGGTGTGTGTGTCCCGATTCTTTCAACGCTTCGTGTTTGCGGTCTCCGTGGCGATCTTCGCCGCGCTCGGCCTGGGTTACGTTCTGGGCGAGTTCGGATGGCTCAGCGTGCATGCCGGCGACGAACAGGACGCCGCCTACAAGCAGATGCGCGTCTACGCCGAGGTTCTGCGCAAGATCCAAAACGACTACGTGACCGATCCCAATATGAGCAACGTGACCAACGGCGCGCTGCACGGCCTTCTCGACTCGCTCGATCCCGATTCCAGCTATCTTACGGCGGACGAGTACAAGATTTATAAGGACCGGCCCGCTACCGACAATGCGCAGGTGGGATTAACAATCTCAAAGCGTTTCGGGTACGCCACGGTGGTCAACGTGCTGCCCGGCTCGCCAGCCGGCCAGGCGCACTTGCGCGACGGTGACGTGATCGATCTGATCGAGGGCCAGTCAACCCACGATCTGCCCCTGGCCATCATTCGCTTCATGCTCACCGGCAAGCCGGGAACCACGGTCAACCTTTCGGTGGTGCGGCCTTTCAAACCCGATCCCGACAAGATCGCGCTCACACGCACCGTGCTTGCCACCCCGCCGCTGGGCGAGCAGTTCTACGAAGACGCGACGATCCTTTATCTGAAGCCGGGCGTTCTGACGGCGGCCCGCGTGGATGACATTGCCGCCAGGATCAAAGCCGCCGGAAAAGGGCGCAAGATCCTTCTTGACCTCCGCGACACCACGGGCGACGACCCCCGTCAGGGACTGCGCTTAGCCAACTTTTTCATCAAACAGGGAACCCTGGCGTCGCTGGAAGGCCAGAAGTATCCGCTGCAAACCTTCAGCGCCGATCCCGCACAGTGGCTGACCGATGCGCCCGTCGCGGTGCTCGTGAACCGCGGCACCTACGGCCCGCCCGAGTTGGCCGCGGCAGCGATTGAAGACCTGAAGCGCGGCGACGTGGTGGGCGAGCGCACCTTCGGCGAAGGCACGGTGCAGAAGACGATCGACCTGCCCGATGGCGCGGCCCTGATGCTGACCGTAGCGAAATACGAGGATCCCGACGGGAAGAAGATTCAGGACGACGCCGTCACGCCGAACGTCGTGGTGGCTTCTCCCGAGGACGATGGCGAGCCCATGCCTTCCTCCAATGGCGACGAGCAGCTCAATAAGGCGCTGTCGCTCTTAAAAGCGAAGAACGGGTAACCGGGAACCTGCCTGCGCGAAGCCGCCTTTGTCATCGGAGCGTGTTTCCCGCTCCTGCACGGCGTGGTGCAGACTTGCGGTTCAGCAAGTTTCTCCCCATCGATCCAATGCTAGCCTTATAGAGAGGCACTCCTCCGTCTCGCTGGCGGAAGGTTTGCCCGCGAGGCCGGATCTGCCTTGGCTGCCACCTCTAATCAGCCTCTTGAACCGCGCGTCTCAAACCGGGCGCGCCGCTCCGCCGCTCCGCCGCTGCCCGCGCATCGCCGCCGCAAGCTGGCCGGCCGCTCCGCCATTGCAGCGCTGATCCTGCTGGCGGCTGTTACCGGCTCGCTGGCCGGATTGACGCTGGTCTACTCCGTCAATCTGCCGCAGATCCAGGATCTGGAGCAATACCGCCCTTCCACTATGACCGACCTCTACGACCGCAAGGGCCGTATCATCGGCTCGTTCGCGCTGGAGCGGCGGGTGGTGGTGGGGTACGACGGATTTGCACCCGTCCTGCGCCAGGCCGTGATCTCGATCGAGGACAAAAACTTCGAGTCGCACTGGGGTATCAACGTCTTTCGCGTGGCCGGAGCGGCTTGGCACGACATCCGCAGCCGCGGGCGCGCGCAAGGCGCTTCCACGCTGACCATGCAACTGGCGCGCAATCTGTTTCTCTCCTCCGACCGCACCGCGATGCGCAAGGTGCAGGAGGCTTACCTTGCCATCCAGATCGAGCGCTCGTTCACCAAGCAGCAGATCTTCACGCTCTACGGCAACCAGATCTACCTGGGCAGCGGGAATTACGGATTCGAGGCCGCGTCGGAGTATTTCTTTTCCAAGCACGCCAGGGATCTGACTCTGACCGAAGCTGCGCTCCTTGCCGGGCTGCCCAAGGGGCCGGTGGCGTTTTCGCCCATCCTCAACCCCGAGCGCGCGCTCCGCCGCCGCAACCTGGTGCTCAGCGAGATGGAGTCGGACGGCGCGATACCGCACGCGCAAGCCGAAGAGGCGCGCAACGCTCCGCTGGGGCTGCGCCTCGCGCCCGCCGTGGGTTCGGTGGCGCCGTGGTTCCAGGAGGAGGTGAGGCGCGAGTTGAAGAAACACTTCGGCAGCGAGGAGGTGCACGAGGCCGGGCTGCGCGTGGACACCACGCTCGATCTGGATTTGCAGCAGGCGGCTAATCGCGCGGTGGTGGAGGGCGTTGCCGCCTATGAGCTGCGGCACGGATGGCGCGGCAAGCTGGAGAACATTCTCGCGAGTGGCGCCACGCTCGACTCCTACCGTCACCCCGACTCCGCGGTGCAGTCCGGCCCCGGCGACTACGTGCACGCGCTGGTCACGCGCGCGCTTCCTCTTGAAATCGATGCGCGCATTGGACCGCCCGATCAGCGGGGCTCGGAAATCGTTCTTTTGCCCTCCGACTGGCAATGGACGGGCGTACGCTACGGTGACGTGCTGGTCAAGCCCGGCGACATCATCTATGTGCGTCTGACCGCCGCCACTGAAAGCGGCGCGCGCCGCGCTTCGCTGGAGCAGGACTCGGGAGCGCAGGGCGCGCTGCTGGCCATCGACAACACCAGCGGCGACGTGCTGGCCATGGTGGGCGGCCGCGATTACGCGCTCTCGGTCTTCAACCGCGCCACACAGGCCGAGCGCCAGACCGGCTCCAGCTTCAAGCCTTACGTGTACACCGCGGCGGTCGAGGACGGCGTCAAGCCCACGGACATCATTCTTGACCGGCCGATCCGATTCGGCGACTACGTGCCCCACAACTACGAGAACGACTACAAGGGCGCCATGACCATCGCCAACGCCTTCGCCGAGTCGCGTAACATTCCCGCGCTCAAGCTGGCGGCGCGCGTGAGCATTCACAAGGTCATCGACGTGGCCCACCGCTTCGGTGTCACGTCGAACATTCCACCCTATCTGCCCGTTGCCCTGGGCGCGGTGGAGATCACGCTCGAAGAACAGGTGGCCTCCTACGCGGTCTTTCCCAACGACGGCATCCGCGTGGCGCCGCGGCTCGTGCGCAAAGTGTCGAATGCCGACGGCATCGAGTTGTGGCGGGAAACCCCCGCGGTGGACGAAGTGATCGGCCAGCAGACGGCGCGCACCATGATGGTCCTGCTGCGCGGCGTCACGCAACACGGCACCGGCGCCTCGGCCGCGCAGTTGAACCACCCGCTGGGCGGCAAGACCGGCACCACCAGCGACTTTACCGATGCGTGGTTTCTGGGCTTTTCGCCTTCCGTCACCTGCGGCGTGTGGGTGGGCTACGACAGCCGCGAATCGCTGGGCAACAAGGAGACAGGCGCGGTAACGGCGCTGCCCATCTGGATCAACTTTATGCGCGCGGCCATTGCAGGCAAGGACGGCGAGCAGTTCCCCGGCGATGCGGATGCAGCGCCGGCAAACCGGGCGGCCCCGAAACCGGGCCCCGGCGGCTAGAGCGGGTCTCCTGCAGGTGTAGACCAAGGCACAATCGCTAAGTGGCTTTTTCATCAAGAAAAAGCCACNNGAATTCTGTCCGAAATGGCTCATAGTTGCAGGAGAACCGCCGTAGAGCTGTTATGGACTTTCCCGCGGCCTGCGGCTCAGTACGCTGCCGTCAAACCGGCATTCGCCTTAAGTCCCTGACGCCATTCCGAGGTGCGCATACTTTTTCTTGTGTTGCTGTTCCGGAGGCAGCCCTGAAGCGATCCTGGCCATCATGCGGATCGCGCGTTGGATGTTCGACTCCTTGAGCATCAGCGGCACGGCGGTGTTCTGCATTTCGCGAACGGCCGGAAAATCGTTGGGGATCCGCCACTGGGCATCCCGTGTCAGGGCTTTTTCAATCGCCTCAGTCTCAATCCCAAACATCTCTTTCTTGTGCCGGTTCAACACAATTTCAAGTTTGTGGGCATAAGGCTGAAGGCACCCGGTAATCAGGCGATTGGCGTTGCGCAGTTCAGCGATGCCGATCTGCGTGACGAGATAGATGGTCGACACCATATCGAACAGGCGCGTCTCAGCCAACTCCCATCTGGAACCCGCATCGACAACAACGTAGTCGAAGCTTTTGCAGGCTACCTCGATCAAGGTATCGATTGCACCGTCGGCTACCGTGGCCCGGGCAAACTCACCCGGCGCGCCGAGCACAAACAGACCGGAACTGTGCTCGGTCACCAACGTTCTCAGAAAGTTGGAGTCGAGCCGGCCAGGATTTCGCAACGCATCAGTCGTGGAGAACTCGCCCACGATCCCCAGGCCTAGAGCCGCATCTCCAAGCGGCAGGTCGAGGTCAATCAGGAGGGTCTTCTGCTTCGACTCCTGAGCCATTGAGATGGCAAAATTGCACGCCGCCGTGGTCACTCCGGAGCCGCCTTTCGCTCCTAGAAATGCGAACGACTTGCCGGAAGGCCTTTTCGCATCCAGCGCCAGCAGACCGCGACTCTCAGCCCTGCTGAATGCTTCTTCAACCACACCCGCTGCGAATGGGTAGATCAGGAACTCCCTCGCGCCTGCCCTCATGCAGCGGATCAGCAAGTCGTCGCCGGTGACAGGCGAGTACGCCATCGGCGTTGCCGAGGCAGTGCGGCACAAGGCTTCGATCGTCTCTAATGCGGCTTCCTGATCTCCGTCCACCGCCACGAGGACCACGTTGAAACCTTGTCTTACGATCAGATGAGAATCCGCGACATCGGGCAGAGTCGTCACCCGCGGCGTTCTTGCGGTCGTCCGCAGTCCACACACAACGCTGGCGACAGCGTTGCGGCGCTCGAGATTCGAGTCGACTACCGCAACCGAAAGAATGTTGTCACGGTCGCCGTTCGGCCTCGGGTCGCGGCCGTCATCGCTAGTTTCCGTTATCCCTGGGGAATTCAAGAGCACAACCTCTCTCTGGGGCTATTCGCCTCTGTCTTCGAGCCACAATGATAAGGGTGACCTCGCCCGGGGACGGCAGGCCGCCTTCGCCGTTACCTCGATGTGACGCCGGTTCGACTCACCTCAAGTGTGCGATACGGGGCCCAATCAGAATTTCGGGTAACTTGGTAATTCCAAGTAGGGGAGATACCTGGGAAGAGTCTAGCCCTGTGGCCATAGCGTGTCAAATGGCCTTCCTTTGCGCGGGCGCCGAACGCGGCCTCGCGGCGGCCAGGGACCCCCTGGGCACGATCCGCGGGATTTGCCGGAAATCGCGGGGATACCGCGTGCGACGGTGAACTCGGCCCGCGGGGCACGCAGGAAATCGCTTAGGCGCCGCCAGGCAAGAGGCGCGCCAACTGGAAAAACCGTTTTGCCCGCGCCACGTCCTTGAAGATCTGTGTCTTCAGCGCCTCCGGCGAAGCCCACTCGCGCTCCCCGCGCAGGCGCAGGAGAAATTCGAGTTCGAGCGGCGTTTGCTCCTCGATATCGATCGGCCTGGAGTCCAGGATGTGCGACTCGACGGCGAACGATTCTTCGCCGAACGTGGGCCGGTTGCCTACGTTCGTCACCGCCTGGAAAGCCCGCCCGTTCACCCGGAGCCGCGTGACATAGACGCCGAAGGCCGGCAACAGCCCGTCGTAGGGCGCCAGATTGACCGTAGGCACCAGCAGCCGTGTGCCGATGCTCCGCCCGGAAGCCCGCGTGGAGAGTACGGTGAACGGCCGGCCCAGAATCCATCGCGCACGGCGCACGTCGCCCGCGCCAACGAGCAAGCGAACCGCCGAACTGGAAACCTCCAGCCCGCGCACGCGCACCGCCTGGTGAACGCGCACGGCAAAACCCAACTGCGCGCTCATTGCAGCCAGCTCCCCGACTCCGGCCGCCGCGCCGCGCCCAAAGCGGAAGTTCTGTCCTTCGTGGACGCTGCGGACGCCCAATGCCGTAACCAGAATGCGCTCGGCAAATTCGCGCGGCGTTAAATTGGCCAGCGCTGCATTGAAGGCGAGCACCAGCACGGCGTCGATCCCGGTTTCCGCCAGCAGCCGCAGCCGCTCGGGCAGAGGAGTAATCAACCGCGGCGCCTGCGCGGGACGCAGAAAGCGCTCCGGATGCGGCTCGAAGGTGATGGCCACGGCGCGCGCCCCCGTCTGGCGCGCCTCATCCACCACGGCGGCTAGAATCTCCCGGTGTCCAAGGTGCACGCCATCGAAGTTGCCCACCGCGGCCACCGTGGGACCAAACCCTGACGGAACATCAGCAAGCGAGCGGAAGATGGCGATGGCTCTGCCGTCGTCTGGCGCGGCGTTGGGATTGCGGCTCATAGCTTCACGGGCACGCTCAACCCGTCATAGGCCAGCCTGGCGTTCTCAGGCAGATTGCGGTTGGTTTCTTCGTGACCGAGGTCGTGGGCAATGTGCGTAAACCAGGTTTGACGGGCGCCGATGCGCCGCGACCAGGCGAGCGACTGTTCCACGGTGGAGTGGCTGGGGTGGGGCTCGTGGCGCAGCGCCGAGAGCGCCAGCACCTCCACGCCCTCGAGCAGCGCAAAGCTCGGCTCCGGGATTGCGCTCACGTCGGTCATATAGGCCGCGTTGCCGAAGCGAAAGCCAACGATGGGCAACTGGCCATGCAGCAGCGGAATGCGCACAAACTCCACGCCCTGCACCGCGTTGCGTTCGGCCAGCGGCTTGAGTTGCACGCGCGCTCGCGTGGGATACGTGGCATGTGACGAAAAGGTGTAGGAGAACACATGCTCCAGCACCGCCGTGGTCTCCTTATCGGCGTAGAGCGGGATGGGCCCGCCACGCCGCGAGGCAATAAAACTGAGCGGGCGCAGATCGTCCATCCCCAGAATATGATCGGCGTGCGCGTGCGTATAGAACACGGCATCCACGTGCGTGAGGCGCTCGCGCAGCGCCTGTTCGCGGAAGTCCGGGCCGGTATCGATCACGACAATGCGTTCACCGCCCGTCGCGGGCTCCGTCCATCGCAACAGTACCGACGGCCGCAGCCTGCGGTCGCGCGGATCGGCCGAGTTGCACACCGCGCACCCGCAGCCCAGCGTCGGAACCCCCATCGAGGTCCCCGTTCCAAAAAATGTGAGCGTACCTTGCATTTCAAGCTTCTAGCCTCTAGCTCCTAGCCTCTAGCTTTTGGCCGTTCGCTGTAGGCTGTAGCCAACTGATCCACGGCAGAGTTTGCGTTGTGACTTTTGCCGGAGGCCCGGAACGAATCAATTGTTTCCCGATTCCCATGCATTATGGAAGGTCAACGTGCCCCTTCATCCACGACGACTCGTTAGAAGCTGGGAGCTAGTAGCTAGAAGCTGCTTCTCTCACTTCTTCGCCGGCGGAGGCGGCGGCACGTTGGGCATCTTCATCATGCTCGTCAGTTCCAGAAAGCCCATGCGCGCCTCAAACAGCACCGTCTGCAACATACGGTCTTCGGCGGCGGCCAGGTTGCCGCGGGTTTTCTCCGCGAGAATTCCCAGCAGGTCGATGGTGGCGCGCGCGCCCATGATGTCAACGCGCGGCTGCTGGCCCTCCTGCGTTCCCGCTCCCATCTGCAGCATGGCAGTCACGTAGAACTGTTGCACCAGATGCTCGAAAGTGAGCGGCGGTTGCGAGCCAGCGGCGGGATTCTGCGCGCGAACCAGATCCTCCAGGCGCTGCGCCGAAGCGTCGTAGGCGGCCTTCTGCTCGTGGCTCTCCTCGGGCGTCGGCGGCGGAGGCAGTTCGTTCTCCAGTTCCCGCTCTTTCGCGGATTGCGCAGGTTCCCTGGCAGCGGCCTCGCGCCGGCCTTCGTTCACCACCAGGCGCGGCCCCGGCGGTGGCTCTTGCGGCGCGGGCTGAGCCGGCTGCGCGGGGCTTTGCGCCACGGCTTGCCCGCTCTCTTTTTCCTCCTCCGCTTTGATCTTACGGCGGTCAATCACTTCGAATTTTGGCGTATCGTTCATAGATTCCAGTTTCTCACCCTCGCCGCGTGCGGCTCCATCGTTGCTCGGCCGGCGCGCCGGATTGGCGCTTCGCCCCAGCGGCCCGCGGGACTATACCCGCGCTTTGCCCAGACTCGGGGGTGCGGCCAGAATCTCGGCCGTCCCTTCCAGGGCTCCCACTTTGTACCGGAACTGCTGCCCGCGCGCCTCCGCTTCCGCGCGCATCATGCCCAGGGCGAACACCCGGAGTCCATCGGCCAGCGGCAATTCGGCGGCACTGGTAATTTGTCCGGCGGCCGCTCCGCCCCCGAGCGTCAGTTCCGTACCGCCTGGCGGGACCGGCCCCGATAGCCCCAGCGGCCGCAGGTGCCGGTGGACTCCGCCGCGCGACCGGATGCGTTCCACAATCTCCTGGCCCAGGTAGCAGCCCTTGGCAAAGTGCAGCGCCCGCATCTGGGAGGTTTCCTGGGGCAGGTCGCGCTCGACCATGTCGATTCCATACGCCGGAATGCCTTCGGCAATGCGAAACGCCTCAAGGGACGCGCAGCCCACCGGCGTGGCTCCGCCCGTTCGCAGGCAGGACCACAGCTTGGTGAGCCCTGCCGATGGCAGCCAAAACTCATAGTGTGCCGCCAGCACGCCATGGACGCGCAGAACCCTCACGTCCCATCCATTCCACTCGATGCCGGTTCCCGCCATCGGGCTGCCGATCACCGGCAAACCCACGCGTTCCAGCACCTCTTCGGCCAGCGGCCCGGTGAGCCCCACCGCCGTCTCCGAGCCGGCCTCGCCCACCTGCTCTTCGCCCAGGGAAACCAGTTCCACATCGTCCATGACGATGAAACGGTTCAGGTGGGCCAGCAGGTTGTCGATCTGGTCGGCCGCAACCTCCAGCTCCAGCCCGGATTCGCCGGCAAACGGCGTTCCCAGCAGCCGGTCTCCGCCCTGGGTGGGTGTACCCGAAGGAGCTCGCCGCTGGGGCGAACGCTCCTCGCCCTCGCGCCAAACGGTCAGGTCGCCCAGGATATGGCCTTGGGCGTTCAGCACCAGGTTCCAGGCTCCTGTGTTCGGAAAGAGATCGTTCACGGTGTTGGTAACCATTCCGCTCAACCAGCGGAAGCGGTCGGCCCCTCGGACTGCCACACGCCGCATCCAGCCCAGATCGTGGACCGCGGCTCCAAGGACGAGCGCCGCCGTTTCCGCTTCCGGCGCGTCCAACTCTCGCGGGGTCAGCGCCCCTCGGTACACCGTAAGCTCATGGGGCGTACGCGCGGATTCAAGCATGGCGGCCAGCGCTGTGGCTTGCAGGTTTGCGGCAAGATCGGGCTTGGGCATGGGAAGTTTTCCGCGGTGCGGCGCGGGATTTCTTATAAAACCTGGCGCGGAACCGCATCCTGATTATAGCCTTGAATAGGAAAGCGGGAACCTCGGCCCGGGAACCCGGAATCGAAGCCAACCCGGCGGGGAGAATGGATGAGGGACCAGTACACACAGGCGGCACGGATGGGGCGCTGGGGAATCTTTGGGTTCCTGCTGTGCCTGGTGGCGGCAGTGGCCTTGGCGCAGCAATCTGCCCCGGCCAAACCGTCCTCCGGCGCGGAAAGCTCCGCTCCGTCCCATAGCGGTCAAAGTGACAAATCCACCACCCGCATCACGCCCGAGCAGGCCCGGCAGCTCTTCGCGGCGGTCGACGAATTGATCCAGTTCTCCTCGCAGGAAACCGGCCTGCCCATCAAAAGTGCCGTCAAGCGCCAGCTCACCACGCGCGCGGCCGTGGAAAGCTACCTCGAAGAGAAATTCAACGATGACGCGGGTGCAAAGCGCCTGCAGCGCGACGAAATCGTTCTGAAGAAGTTCGGCCTGCTGGACCACGACTTCGAGCTCAAGCCCTTCCTGCTGGCGCTCCTGAAGGAGCAAATCGAAGCCTACTACGACTCCAAGACCAAGGCCGTGAACCTGCTCGACTGGGTCGATCCCGATGAGCAGAAACCGGTGATGGCGCACGAGTTGACCCACGCTCTGCAGGACCAGCATTCCGACCTGGAGAAATGGGACGACCAGACTCCCGACGACGTTTCGCACGACGCGGCCGGCGACCAGGATCACCTGGCCCGCGATGAGATGGACACTGCGCGCGACGCAGTGGCCGAGGGTCAGGCCACGGCCGTAATGATGGACTACATCCTCAAGCCCCTCGGCAAAAGCCTCATCAAGGATCCCGAGGTGCTCGATGTGGTCAGGTCGCAGATGAACTCAACGGAAGACTCGCCGGTGATGGCTCGCGCTCCCCTCCTGCTCTCGGAATCCATGCTCTTCCCTTACCGCGAGGGCCTGAGCTTCGAGCAGGACATCTGGATGGACCAGGGCCAGACCGCGGCCTTTGCCGGCGCGCTCGATCGCCCGCCCACGTCAAGCTGGGAGATCATCAATCCGCGCATGTACGAGCAGAAGCGCATCCCGGCCATCCCGCTGCTGCCCAACATTCATCCTCTCGTCGATCCGCTGTACGTTCCGTACGACATCGGCCAGATCGGCGAGCTCGACGTGCACATCATCACGGAACTCTTCGGCGGCGACAACGCGGCCCGCGACCTGACGCCGGCCTGGGACGGGGGCCTCTACTGGGCCGGCCAGTTGCGCAGCGCCACCACTCCCGCCCAGCAGGCCGACACGAAATCCATCAGCCTTTTCTACTTGTCGGTTTGGAAGGATGCCGGCTCTGCGCAGGTCTTCGCCAGGCTCTACGCCAAAAGCCTGGGACGGAAGTATGCCCGCGTCAGCGCCGCCGAGGTATCATCCGGCTCAGCCCCTGTTGCCGACGGATCCGTGGAACAGGTCTACTCGACCAACGAGGGCCCGGTCGTGATTACGACGCGCGGCAAAATAGTCTTTGTCGCCGAGAGCTTCCCGCTGCCGCTGGCGCGCAGGCTCACTGCGCTTATCCTCGATGCTCAGGGCGGTGGCGCGATGCGCCAGGCTTCGGCTCCGGCGCAACCGGTTACCCCATTTTTTTCCCATACTTCTGCCGCGAGTGCCGGAACCGGGGAAGCCGGACCCGCGTCCCTGTCCGCCGATCTCGTCCGCTTTTTCGGGGAATGCGGTGTGATGAGGGCTGCCGCGGATGCCTCTCTGCGGGCCGGCCGATAGCGGCTCGCTGCTTCGCGGGGGCTACGCTTTTCGCTGAGTCAAGGAGACGCGCGCGTGCAAGGGAAGCTCGAATTCTTGATGGGATCCATGCGCAGCAACAAGACCGCGGAACTGCTTCGCCGCGCGGACATGCGCCGCCGGTACGCCAAACAATACGTCATGGTTCTCGAACCAAGTGACGACACCAAGGGCGGTCCCGGCGTGGTCGAGAGCCGGAATCCCAATGGCGGCGGCAAGATGAGCGCCGCCGAGTTCAAAACAAGCTCCTTACATATGCCTTGATGGTGGCGAGCAGCTTGTCCACCCTCCCGGCCGGAGAGATACGGTATGGCCCCACGCCCGCCGGCACGATGAATGTCTCGGCGTAATGCACCACGAAAGGGTCGAAAGCGCGGTCTGGACTCTCCACGACGATCTCCTCGCCCTCTACCAGGTTCAGCACATTCAGCGTTCCGGCGGTGTGATGCAATACTGGCCTTGTAAACCAATGCCGCCGCGTCTCCAGGAACTCGAGTTGATGCAGGCCGGTTGCTTCTTCCCTCCAGCCATCGCCCGCGCCCATCGCTTGCACCGGGTTGACAAGGTTTCTTTTCACCCATTCCGTGTCACGTCCCCATTGGATATTGGCCAGGCCATGCTCCAGATGAATCGGGCGCGGCAATCCGTTCAGGCCCAGCCGTCCCCAGTCCCACAGCTTGAACGTGAATATGTAAGGCGTGGCGCTGATCTCCAGCACCATACTGTTTTTCCCCGAACAGTGAATCGTTCCCGCTGGAATAGAGAAGTGATCGTGTTTCTTCGCGGGAAACTTGTTGACGTACTTCTCCGCCGGGAACGGAGATCCGCCGGCCTGCGCCGTATACAAATCGCGCGCCATCTGTTCGCGGTCGATTCCCGGCTTCACCCCGAGATAGACCGCCGCATCCGGCTCGGCGTCGAGCAGGTAGTAGCTTTCGTCCTGCGTGTAAGTCATACCAAAGTGCTCCGCGATATACGCGCGCAGCGGATGCACCTGTAACGAGAGATTGCCGCCCTCCACCGTATCGAGAAAATCGAAGCGAATCGGAAACTCCGCTCCGAAGCGCTTCACAATCTCGCTTCCCAGCAACTCTTTGGCGTGCTCGTGGACCAGTGGCAGCGCCGGCGCCTCCACCGCGCGGCCGCCAAAACCGAAGCGCAGGCTGTTTTCTTCCGGCACGCAATCGAAGCACCAGGCAAAGTTCGCCGGCTCTGGGGGAAGGTCGAAGTGCCGCCGCATCCACTCTCCGCCCCATGGCCCTGGATCAAAAAACGGCACTACCCGGAATGGACCTCGCACCGCTTTGGCGAGGGCCTCGCGATAGCCCTTTCCCGAGATCATGAGCGGTTGCCGCGGCTGGTTGGTGTCGAGGTAGAAATCTATCCGGCGATGCAGGCGGTGCTTCTCGGCATTGGCCACGCGCCAATCGATAAAATAAGCCCGTTTGTACAGCTCCGCGGCGGAAGCAAAACCGTTATTGGCGCCGATATTGCCCGCTTTGTGCGCGCGTTGGCGCTGCTGGATCTCCCACCGGGTCACATCGCAATACAAGAGCACATCCCAGTGGCCGGTCACATGCGCCGCGCCCGTACCATAAACGAGCACCAGACCCTGCGAACGATCGATCTCTCTACGCAGTTGGGCCGTTCTGGCGGGATCGAAGAATTGGCCGATCTCCCAGTTCGTCATTCTTCCGAACACTGGATCGTTGCCCAGCCAGGGCGCGAAAATTTCATCCAGCTCTTCGGCGGATTTCAGCGCGTTTTCGGCGGAGATCGTGGCGCCGGCGCCCAGTCCGGCAAGCCCGGCGACGGCCTCCCCGGTATCGACTCCGGGGTAGCACTCTGCCACAACCACGATGCGCTTGCCCCCGGCAGCCAGGCCCCGCAGTTGCTCGGCAATCGCCGTCCAGCCCTGCACGCAAAGCGAAGCATCGTCCGAGATCTTAATGGTTGGCTGCTTGTCGTAATTGCTTCCCCGGGTCATGTCTGGCCTCGCAAAATACGATGAAGACAACGTCATAGTCTAAACTGTGATTGAGACACCGTCTTGTATCATTTCTGTATGAGCTCCTACCCTTCTCAGATTGCAATGCATACAATGCCTCCATCGATTGAAATTGTTCACCCCGAAGCCTCTGGCGAAGTGAAGGTCGTGTTGTTCGACTTCGACGGGACGCTATCGCTGTTGCGAGCCGGCTGGGCGGACGTGATGGTCCCGATGATGATCGAGGAACTGGCCGCCCTCAAAACCGGCGAAAGCGAAGATCAGTTACGGCAGATTGTGCGCGAGTTCGTGGACCGCCTGACGGGAAAGCAAACCATCTACCAAATGATTGAATTGGCGCGGCAGGTGGAGCTGCGCGGCGGCACGGCCGCCGAACCTCTCGTGTATAAACGCAGGTACCTGGATCGCCTGCATGTCCGCATCGCGCACCGGCTGGAGGAACTGCGCTCGGGAGATGCCCCACCGGAGAAATACCTGGTTCCAGGTTCGATGGAACTTCTCAATGCGCTTCGCGAGCGCGGTCTGCGCCTTTACGTGGCCAGCGGCACCGACGAAGAATACATGCGCCGCGAAGTGGAGCTGCTGGGCGTGACCGAATACTTCGATGGCGGCGTGTTCGGCGCTCTGGACGACTACAAGAGCTTCTCGAAGAGCATCCTGATTGAACGCATTCTCTCGCGCTCGGAGTGCCATGGCCGCGAGATTCTCGGTTTCGGCGATGGCTACGTGGAGATTGAAAACGTGAAAACCGTGGGCGGCATCGCTGTGGGAGTAGCGACGGACGAGGGCGAATGCCTGGTGGTGGACTCGTGGAAGCGCAATCGACTGATCGGCGCCGGAGCGGACTATATTGTGCCGAACTTCCTCGATCAAGTAGCATTGCTGGGGAGGATTCTGAAACCATGAACTCGCGCTACGCCCAAGGGCGTGATGAAGGGCCGAGGGCGGGTGCAGTGATTCCTTCAGCCGCGATCGCAGTGCGGTCTTTCCGGTACTGTGGCGGGCGTTAGGAGCGCGGATATGACGAACGAAGAGATTCTGGCAGCCATTCCCAAGCTGTCGGCGCTGGTGGTGGGCGATGTCTGCCTGGACCGCTGGTGCCGCTACGAACCGAGCTATTCCGAGCCGTCGCGCGAAACAGGCATCCCGCGCGTGGCTGTGGTGGAGTACGAGCGCACGCCCGGCGCGGCCGGCACCGTGGCTTCAAATCTGGCGGCGCTGGGCGCTGGGCGCGTCGAGGTTTTGGGCGCCGTGGGAGCGGACGGACATGGCTACGAGCTCGAGCTGGCGCTGGCTAAGCGCGGCATCGGCTCCAGCCTGGTGCGCGACGAGACCGGTCTGACCTTCACCTATACAAAGCTGATCAATCGCGCCACCGGGATCGAGGATCTGCCGCGAGTGGATTACATGAGCGCGCGCGACCTGCCGGCAGAGGTTGAGGCACAGGTGGTGCGGCGCTTCGAAAGCCTCGCCCCGCAGTTCGATGCCGTGCTCGTCTCCGACCAGATGGAACTGGCCTCCGGCGGTGTCGTGACGGCGCGGTTGCGCCAGGCGATCGCGGAGTTCGCCGCCGCGCATCCGGAAAAGCCGGTGCTCGTGGACTCGCGCGCGCGCGGCGAACTGTTCCGCAATGCGATGGTGAAGCTCAACGAGGACGAGGCCGCGCAGGCTTGCGCCCGGATCGGCGTGCCGGTGGACTATGAGGCGCTGCGGCGCCATATTGGAAATGCTACGCTGATGGTGACGCGCGGATCCGAAGGCGTTTCCATTATCACCGCGCAGGGCGCGGTGCAAGTGCCCACCCGGCCCGTGGCTGACCCGATCGATATCTGCGGCGCGGGCGACAGTTTCCACGCCGGCGCCGCGCTGGTGCTGCGGCTCACGGGCGACGCCGTCGCCGCCGCGCGCTTCGGCAATCTGGTCGCGTCGATAACGATCATGCAACCCGGTACCGGAGCTGCGACGCGCGACCAAGTACTGGCGTTGTGCCGGCAGGAGGTTCACTCGTGAATTACTTTGAAGACTATCGGCAATCCCTGGAAGGCGTGCTTCACAAACTCGATCTGCAGGCGGTTCAGACTGCGGCGGAGTGGTTACGATCGGCCCGCGATGAGGGACGGCAGGTCTTCGTCTGCGGCAACGGCGGCAGCGCTTTCACCGCGTCGCATTTCGCGACCGATCTCGTCAAAGGCGCCAGTTATGGGCGCGAAGAACGTTTTCGGGTCCTGCCTTTGACGGACTCCATGGGGACGATCACCGCTTATGCCAACGATGTCGGCTATGAGGTGGTTTTCGAGGAGCAGTTGAAGAACTTCGCCCGCGCCGGCGATGTGGTCATCGCCATCAGCGGCTCGGGTAATTCTCCAAATGTTTTGAAGGCAGTCGAATATGCCAATCGCATCGCGTGCCGCACCATCGGGTTGACCGGGCGCGACGGCGGCCGTCTTGGCAGCCTCGTGCAACTGAACATCCTTGCGGCGAATCCGCATATGGGACGCATCGAAGATGTTCACATGTTCGTTTGCCACATGCTTGCGTATTCCTTTATGGAAGATGGCTGCAAATCCGCGTCCCACTGATGGGATCTATAGCGGGTCTCCTGCGGGTGTAGACCAAGGCACAATCGCTAAGTGGCTTTTTCATCAAGAAAAAGCCACCTTGAATTCTGTCCGAAATGGCTCATAGTTGCAGGAGAACCGCCGTAAGGTTCCGCTCTTCCGCATCCGTTCGATGCGGATTGCGTTTTCACGCGGATGGCCCGCTCGTTTGCCGACATTGCGATGTTGTGCCGGAAACCGGCGGGACTCCCCGACCCCTATTTCGACTTTCAGCGCCTTCATTTCGATCGTCGAGATCGAGGAGCAAATCGCCGTTGTTCTTACTTTGAATGGAGCGCCGTCTCTACGCTCTTTCCCGTGTACTCCACCATGGCATCCGCTTCTGGAGATACCTTTTCGCCCACGCCATGCCCTGGGCCTACCAGGACAACGCGAAACTTTCTGTGCAGTGCCATCCCCGCGAACGAGCCTACCCGGTCGCCCAGGGTCAGCGTTCCGGCCGCCTCGTTCCAGTGCATCGGAATCACCGCATAGGCGCCCTGCTCGTACCGGTAGCTGTCGCCCTCATCCTCATAGAGATTGAAGGAGCCATCCGCGCCCCGGTAGATCCGCAGCTCAATGGGATCGTCCGGCTTTTGGCCGGTATACTCGATCTCCGGTCCCAGAGGCACAATCGATCCGGCGCGCAGAAACAGCGGCAGTTTCTCGATCGGAGCACTCACCTCGAGATCCTGTCCGCCCTGGACCTTCTCACCGGTCCAGAAATCGTACCAAGCCGCCGCCTTGGGCAGATAAACATCCCGCTTTAGAGCCCCTTCCTCCCAAACCGGACTGACCAGGAACGCGGGACCGAACATATACTCATCGCCGATATCCCACACCTTATGGTCGGTGCGCCAATCCATCACCAGCGGCCGTTGCATCGTATAGTCTTCGTGCGTCACCTTCCACGCCAGCGAGTAGATGTACGGCATCATGCGGTAGCGCAGCCGGTCATAGGTGATCAACACCGGCTCAACCTTGTCGTAGGTCCATATTTCGTTGTGGTCGCGATGCCCGTGGGTCCGGAACAAGGGGCAGAATGCGCCAAACTGGAACCAACGCGCGTAAAGGTCCTGATACTCGGGCGTGGTCATCGACGCGCCTCTGTACAAAGGAAAGTACCCAGCAACATCTGTCGTCCAATAGGGCATTCCGCTCAGCGCGAAGTTCAGCCCCGCCGCAATCTGGTGCTGGAATGCCCAGTTGGTGGGGTAGCTATCGCCGCTCCACACAGCAGTTCCGATCCGCTGCTGGCCCAGAAACGCGGAGCGCGTCAGCAGCATGACCCGCTTTTCCTCCGTGGCCTGCTTCCAGTGCTCTGCAAAGCCGCCGGTATGCAGCAGAGGAAACACATTTGTGTACATGGCGCCGTTGCCGATCGCCACTTTTTTGTCGAACAGCATCGCATCGGCCTCGTGCGGAGGCGCATCCGGCTCCGAGGCGTCCAGCCAGAATGAATCCCAACCTTGAGCGAGCAAAGGCCCGGAAATAGTCTTCCATAAGAAATCCCGTGCCGCGGGGTTGGTCCCGTCATACTCGTGGGTTGCCGGAGAAATCTCCCACCCGTTTGCACGCAACGTCTTAAGATTGACCGAATTGTCCTCGTAGAGCCCCCACACCGAAATCATCGTGTGAACGTGCTCCTTATGCAGTTCATTCAGCTCCGCCGCGACATCGGGATAGTTCGCGTTGAAATCCCCGTCACCTCGCGCCGTCCACCAGCCTCCGTCCTGCACCATGCAGTCCAGCGAAATATGTTCCGTCCTGTAACGCTTGGCGACCTCCAAAAACTCGGCCTGCGATGTGTAGGAGTCCTTTGACTGAAGGAATCCGTAGGCCCACTCCGGAAACAACGGCACGTGCCCCGTCATCTGGCGGTATTCGTGGACGATTCCGTCCATCTCCGGCCCGTAGAGGAAGTAGTAGTCCAATGCGTTCGCAGACATTGAGGTAATGCTTAAGGCCGGCGGATACCGGTCATCGACATAGGTCAGCGAAGCCGTATTCCACAGCAGTCCATAGCCCTTATTGGATACCAGCACCGGGATGGCAACGTCGCTATTGTTCTGTCCCAGCTCCACCGTTGCGCCACGATAGTTGAACATGCCGTTTTGATGCTGTCCCAGCCCGTAGAACGCCTCCGTTACGTCGGGCTTAAACCGGTCCTCCACGGTGAGGGTCTTCTCCCCATTGAGTACCACCGGCTGATAGGTACGCGGCTCCGCCGGTCTCTCCAGCAGCAGCACCGTCCCATCGAGTGTGGAGTAGACCAGATTGCCGGCCTTATTCTCGAGCTTCACGCGAAGTTTCGCCGTGGTCAGCGAAGCGCCGTCCGCGTCCTGCGCAAAATCGAACTTGGCGCCCGGGCACACTGTGGACTTGTCCAGCATCCACGGCTGGGCCGGCGACGCGCCCTGCGCCGCTGTATCGCCCGGAGCCGCTACGATATGCACCACCGAGTCGCTGCATACCGTTACCTGCAGCGTCTCGCCATTGACCTTCGCCACAAACCCACCCGCATTGGACTGCACAGACTGCACCGCATTCGACTCAACAGTCAGCACAGGCACTGGAGCCGCGTTCTGGGGCGCCGCAGTCCGAATGTTCGCGAGGAGCACACCCAAGGCAACAACTCCCAGCAATCCAGCTAGTCTTTTAGCGAATAACGACCACATTGAACAGCTCCTCTTAGGCAGATTTGGCACAACTACGCTTCTGATTCCTGACCCATAAATGTCTGCAAAATTAGCTCGAATGATTTTAACTCAATAGACCGGTTCGCCTTGTTTATGAAGGATCTCGGGATCATCGGTGGCAAATGTCGCGCGCTCGCGGGTTGTCTTGACGAGGCAGTGTTGCGCCATTTTGAAAGACCATCCGCCACGGAGCAAGGCCGCTGGGCCGCGAATGACCGCCGACGGAGGTCTATACAGGCTTACGTAGAAGGGATTTGACCGTCCAGCGTCCGCCGGGCAGCTTCGTTGCAATTTAGAGTCGCTTTCTTGTTCGCTACAGAATCTTCTCCGTTTCGAAAAACCGAGAAGCCAGCGACTGCGGGAATTCGTAAAAAGATCTGGGGAAAAGCTTGTATCTTATCGATTCTGAGTCGCTGGCGGAGAGAGGGGGATTCGAACCCCCGGTACAGCTTTTGACCGTACAACGGTTTAGCAAACCGCCGCCTT
>PMYE01000105.1 GCA_003171315.1 Acidobacteriaceae bacterium | reverse complement strand
CCGCATCAGCATCTCTCGATTGCATCCGGGGTTTCTACTCATACCCAATCGCCTCAATCACCGGCGCCTGCATCGCGTGGCGCGCGGGAATCCAGCCGGCAAGCAATGATACCGCAACGACGGCGGGGAACGTCTCCAGAATGAGTGCCCACGGAAAGTAGAATGGTACGTCATAACCGGCCAGAACCGTGGACACCGTGCGCGACAGGAATTGTATGTTGAACAAGGCTGCCACCGCACCCGCAATCACGCCCACCACGGAAATGGAAAAAGCCTCCAGTAGCACCATCTTTCGAATCTGGGCCTGGTAACCGCCAATGGCCCGGATAATTCCGAATTCGCGGCGCCGTTCCGCCACTGAGATGATCAAGGTGTTTGCAATCCCCACCACCGCAACGATCACGGCCACCACCAGCTGCATGTAATTCAATAGAAAGAATTGGTCCACCAGGCTGCCGATCCAGTTTCTGAATTCCGCATTGGTATAGATCAGGGCGTGCTCCGTGCCGGCTGTGAGCCGCTGAATCTTGTTCTTGACAGCGGTCGCGTCCTGCCCCGGTTTCAGCGTGACGTCGATAAAATCCACGGCATCGTCTTTCCAGAAACGCTTGTAGAGCGCCCGATCCATGAAGATCGTCCCTTTATCCGAACGGTAGTCCTCCACCATGCCAAGGATGGGCAGATCAAGGGGGCCGGTGGGCGTGTCGAGATGCACACTGTCTCCAACCTTGCGCCTCCAGCGGGCGGCGAAATTCTTTGAGACCAGCACGCCTTCGCCTCGCGGCAGCAGATCGCGCACGGTTCTCTTGTCGCCGCCCAGAATGGCATCGGAAGAACGGGCCAGAAAGCCGTCCATCTCAATTGAACTCACGGAGGCCGTATCGCCCTGGTAGGGAATGATGGTAAAGCGAACGTTTTCGATGTGCTTTACTTCCGGCAGCGCGGCGATGCGGCGGCCCAGGTCTTCGCTGAAATGATAGGATGTGGAGCGTAACAGCGCGGATGTCGCCACTTCCAGATCGGCATTCAGCATCTGATGGGTCCAGCGGCTGATCATGTGCTTGTAACTCTGGATGTAAGCGCCGGTGGAATAGACAAACATCAGGCCCACCATCAGCGCGCCGACCGTGGCCGCGCTGCGGCGCGGCGACTGGATCATCGCGTCCACCGCCAGCGCGCCTTCCGAGCCGCCGGCCCAATCCATCGCCGGGCGAATGGCGCGCGCGGCCCAATGCACCAGCATGGGCAGCAGGATGGTGAGGCCCAGCAGCATGATCGCGGCATAGGAAAACTGGAACATCATCCCCACGCCGGAGGGAGAAAACTGAATCAACAGCAAACTGGACAGAAGCAGCGCGGCGCCCAGCGTGGTGCGCCCCCATCCCAGGGCCGTCTCCTGCTGGCGCGACTCGATGTTATGCAGCGCCAAGATGGGGTCAAGATAGGACGCGGCCCTGGCTGGAAACCATGCCCCGGCCAGCGAAGCCGCGACGCCAAGGCCAAACGAAGTCAGCACCAGATCGGGATAGAGCTTCGGCACCACGGCCGTCGAAACAATTCCATAAACCGAGGCTGCAATAGAGCCCATGACTTTACTCGCCGCTGCCGCCAGATAATATCCCGCGACAATCCCCACGGCGGAGCCGGTCACGCCCATCAACAGAGCTTCGCCCAGGAACATGGCGCAGATATTTCCGCGCTCGACCCCGGCGGCGCGCAGGATGCCGATCTCCTTCCAGCGCTGGTTCACCGCAATGGTGAACGAGTTGAAGATGATGTAGACCCCGACCAGCAACGCAATGAAGCTGGTGATCAGCATTCCCAGGCGCATGGCGGTCACGGCGTTTTCCAGCGCCTGCCCCTTCATCTCCGGGCGCATGGCTTCAATGCCGGCCGGCAAGCGCGCGCGCAGCCGCGCTTGAAGCTCATTCACCGCTACGGCTGGCGAGTTCATCAGATCGATGCGATCGAAGTTATGGCCTCGATTGAAAACAACTTGCGCGGAATAAATATCCATCACCGCGATATTACCGCCGAATACCTCTCCAACGCCGGTGGGCTTGAATATCCCCTGAACAGTGAAGTCCATCTTCCCGTGGGCTGTAAAGATGGGAAGATGGCCGCCAATCTGCAAACCATGCCGCTCGGCAAAGGACCGGGAAACCAGGATGGAATTAGGCTGCGCAAGATAGGTGAGTGGATCGGCGATCTCCGATTGCGAGCGGTCGAACTCGTATTGCCGCAACTGCTGGTCGCCCGTGGTATCCACGCCGAGGATGAGCAGGTTGCCCTCGTCCTCGAAGGCCGTGTGTACGATGACCTCAATCACCGGCTCGGCAAGCTGCACTCCAGGTGTCGCCCGCACAGTGTCGAGGGTTTCTTCAGGGAATCCGGTCTCGCCGGCAGTTACTTCGAGAGTGGACTTGCCCGCCAGGCGCTCAACGGTAAGTGTGAGTGAGTCCAGAAGCGCCGCGTTGGCGGTGCGGACCGCGAAAAACACCGCAACGCCGAGAGCGATGCCCAGGGTCGTCGTGGCGACCCGAAGACGATGGGTTCGCCACTGCCGCAAGGCGATTTGCAGGAGCGCGAAAATCATCAGTTGTCTCTCGCAGACGCTTGCCNNCGGAGAGCGCATCCCGAACGATCCGGCCGTCATGCAAGGTCACGATTCGATTGCAGTAACTCGCTGCCTCGGCGTTATGGGTCACCATCAGGAGAGTGCTCTTGTACTCCTGTTGCAGATCGTCCAGGAGGCGAAGAATCTCAGCGCCCGTGGTGGAGTCCAGATTGCCGGTCGGTTCGT
>PMYE01000047.1 GCA_003171315.1 Acidobacteriaceae bacterium | reverse complement strand
CCGCTCATAGGACGCGCACCTCGAATTTCAGCTTTTCCACCAGTGCCGCCGCGGCTTCCTTCGCCGTGCCGGGCAGAATGTGTGTAGATTTTTGTTTTTTCGGCAACGTGACCTGCTCCAGCAGCAGCACTGGCGTCGAGTCCACGGCGAGTTCCGCGGCAGTGAGTGGATGCACGTCTTTGGTCTTGGCGCGCTTGATGCCCATCAGCGTGGCGTAGCGTAGCTTGTTGCCGCCCGACTGCATGGTCAGCACGGCAGGCAGCGGCATCTCGATGAACTGAAACCAACCCTCCTCGAGCTCACGCTTCACGTGAATGCCGTCGCCGGTTTTCTCCACGTGCACGATCAGCGTCGCGTGCGGCAGCCCAAGTAATTCGGCAACGATGACGCCGGTTTGACCCAGTCCCAGGTCTTCCGACTGCAGACCGGTGAGCACAAGGTCGGGATTCTCGGGTTGGATCGCGGCGGCCAGCAGATGCGCCACGCCCAGCGCGTCGCGGTCAACCAGGTCGTCGCAAACCACATGGATCGCGCGGTCCGCGCCTTTGGCCAGCGCCTCGCGAAGCACCGAAGCCACGCGCTCCGGGCCCACGCTCAGCACAATGACCTCGCCGCCGTTCTTCTCTTTGAGCAGCAGAGCTTCTTCGAGCGCGTAGGCATCGGGCTCGTTCATCGCCCACTGAAGATCGGACTCATCGATCCATCTTCCGCTTGGTGCAATGCAAACGGGGGCATCGCGGTCAGGCACTTGTTTAATGGCGACAACAATCTTCATGCCTAAAACGCTCCTGAACCTTTATCGAGAACGGCAAAGTAAAGGACATCCTTTGGGGCGGAAAGACAACCGCAGATACTTCGACTCCGTCCCGCCGCCGCGGGACTCCGCTCAGGATGACATTTCCGCTTTGTATCTGCATTCTGCAATCAATTTCATTCCGGCAGCCTGCGCGCGGCGATCTCGGCAATGTCCATCAACTCCGGCGCTCCCTCTCCCTTCGCAGCCAACGCGTCCCGGAACATCGTATTGCAGAAGGGGCAGGCCGCGACGACGATTTTTGCGCCAGTCGCCGCCAGTTCCGCCGCGCGCACCTCGCTCACGCGCTCGCCCTTCTCCTCGCCCAAGAACGCCAGTCCTCCGCCCGCGCCGCAGCAGAAGCTGCGCTCGCGCGAACGTGGCGCCTCCACCAGGTCGCCTGCAAGTGCAGCAACACTCCGCGGCTCCTCGTAAACCCCGCGATAGCGGCCCAGATAGCAGGGATCGTGGAAGACGATTTCCCCTTTCCCATGCCCCTCAGGGGCTAAAGCCCCGGTTGTTTTGTCGGCGCTTTCGGCACGATGAAAATCGTGCCCTGACGCAAAGCTCAATTCACCCAGATGCCGAGCCAGAAACTCGCTGTGATGCTCCACCTCGGGCGGCGTTCCGTACGCCTTCCAATCTTCCTGGATGGTGCGGACGCAATGCGGACAGATCGAGACGATCTTCTTCACCTTGTTCTGCGCCAGAGCTTCCAGGTTGGCGCCGGCCAGTTGCTCGAAAAGCAGGTCGTTGCCCAATCGGCGCACAGGGTCGCCGGTACAGCGCTCCTTGCGCAGCACGCCAAAGCTCGTGCCCATGTATCGCATCACCTTGACGAGCGACAGAACGATCTCGCGCCCGCGTGGATCGTACGCGCCCATGCAGCCCAGCCACAAACAGTATTCCTGCGTGCCATCGAAGAAGGGCAGGGCGTTCTTTTCGACGAACTTGTCGCGCTCCACCGTGCTCATACCCAGCGCGTTGCTTCCGCGTTCCAGGGCGAGGAAGAGCTTGGCTCCGTGGTCGTCTTCCCACGCGCCCGTATTCACGGTGCCGCGCCGCAGCCCCACGAGTATCGGCACATGCTCAATGCCGACCGGGCACTGGAACTCGCACGCTCCGCACGTGGTGCACTGGAACGCCGCCTCCTGCGCGTTGTACTTGCCCAGCAGCGGCTCCTCCGAGGCAGGTCCGCACTCATCCAGGTAGCTGCGCAGCCCCAGCACGATTTCCTTCGGGTTGAGCAGCTTTCCGGTGCTGTTGGCCGGGCAATGCTCCATGCAACGCCCGCACTCCACGCAGGAGTACGCTTGCAGGCTGACGAGCCGTGTCAGATCTTTGCCGCTGACAAGTCCGAAATCCTCATCGCCAACAAGCGGAGGAATCCGGGCGAAGCCGCTCCGCGACAGAAAGACCGTAAACGGGCTTAGCACCAAATGCAGATGCTTGGTATGCGGAATCACCGGAAGAAACGCCAGGAGAGTAAGCGTGTGCGCCCACCATAAGGTCCGCGCCGCCCCGCCTGCGCCGTCCACGTAGAACGCCGCCAGATACGTCGCCATCAGCACGAAGATCAGCAACGCGACCAAGCCCGATCCCCACGAAAGCCCGCCCAGCCACCTGGGCCGCACCAGGAACCGACGCACAAATAGACCCGCAATGCCTGCCGCGCAGGCCACGGCGAAGGCGGCCGCAAAGTAGAAATACAGCCGTCCCACGCGGCCCGCCGGATCGAGAAACGCGAGCCCGAAGATCGCAGCGCAGTGGTTAAGCGTTACCAGCGCGAAGGCGCAGAAGGCCCAGAAGACCAGGGCGTGAGCCATGCCCGGGAGCGGCCGTTCGCGGATGACCTTGGCCTGGCACAGTACCTCCCAGACGAAATCGCGCACGCGCCAGCCGATCGGAAAGAGGTGGAAGTCAGGGTCTTTTTTCGATTGCAGGATTTTTGCGAGGATGGGTCCGAACCGCCGCCAGAAACCGCATAGAGACGCGGCCGCAAGCACAGCGAATGCGAATTTCTCCGCGATCGAGAATTGCTGGGGCTCGGCCAGAGTTGGCAAAAGAGCATTCATATCGGATCAAACTACGATTCCCGATAGTATCCTAGCCTGTGCCGGCCGTCGATCCGGCTGCGCAATCTTTGTATTTTGAGGTGAGGACTTGGCCAAGTATCTCGTCACCGGAGCCGCCGGATTCATCGGCCGCTCCATCGCCTCGGTGCTGCTCGCGCGCGGCGAAGCAGTACGTGGCGTTGACAGCTTTATTACCGGCAAACGCGCGAATCTGGCCGGCCTTGAAGCTATGGAGTTCCTGGAAGGCGACCTGGCGGACCCGCCGGTCTGCGCCCAAGCCTGCGCGGGCGTGGAGATCGTTTTCCACCAGGCGGCGCTGGCCTCGGTTCCGCGCTCCGTGGCCGACCCCGCGACAACAAACCGCAACTGCGTAGACGCAACGGTCAACCTGCTCGTGGCAGCTCGCGCAGCCGGAGTGCGCCGCGTTATTTACGCCGGCTCTTCGTCGGTCTACGGCGAAACGCCCACGTTGCCCAAGCACGAGGAGATGCTGCCCAGCCCCATGAGCCCCTACGCCGTGGCCAAGCTGGCCGGCGAGCATTATCTGCGCGCCTTTACCCGCGTCTATGGCCTGGAGACGGTCACTCTGCGCTACTTCAACGTCTTCGGCCCCTATCAGGACCCCGCTTCGCACTACTCCGGCGTCCTGGCCATCTTCTGCCGCAAAATGCTCGCCGGCGAGCAGCCCACAATCTACGGCGACGGCGAGCAGAGCCGGGACTTTACCTTCATCCAGAACGTCGTTGAGGCCAACCTGCTGGCTGCTGCTGCGCCGGCGGAGAAGGTCTCCGGCCAAATGATGAATGTGGCCACCGGCGCGGCCGTTACGCTGAATCGGGCCTTTGACGTTCTCAGCGAACTCACCGGCTACCGCGGCAAGCCGGCCTACGCGGAGCCACGCCCGGGCGATATTCGCCACTCGCTGGCCGACATCCGCCGGGCGCAGGCGCTGCTCGGCTACATGCCTCAAGTCGATTTCCGCGAGGGACTTCGCCGCACGGTCGAGTGGTATAAGGCTTCGTGACAAAAGGCTTAACGGGCCGTGAGCAATCGCGATTTTTCGGCGCCAGGAGGTCTTTCTTGCCCCACTTCGGCTGTTCCATGCCGTCCGCTATTTTGCCGCGGGCCGAATCTGCCGGGTACGCCTTTTGGGGTAATCTGCCGAATTTGTGATGCAAACCATTGACGAATGATGAACGATGAACGAAACTGACTAGGATTTTCCCCAGCAGTGCTTTTGGTTCTGAACGCCAGGGCTATCGCTTTTGCTTCCGAGGTGTAGGGCAAAAGAGGGGCTCATGACGAGGATTCGCTGCGGTCTGCCACGACAGAGCTCCGCATTCCACCCCGGAAATCCGGCTGGGTGCAAGAGAGGCTGTAACTGCGCGCGGGGACCTTTGCGATCGAGGTTTCCGTTCATTGCCGGATACTCTGCCTCTTCAGAACGCATTGCCGGGCGACTCGGGATCGCGGACTGCCGCTGAGACGGTCCCGCCCGCGTCCACCTCTCTGCGCGATCTTTGCCGGCAGGTTTGGCGGCGACGCCGCATGGTTGTGGCCATCGAAGGCGCGCTTTTGCTGCTGTGCCTCCTCTATTGCCTCATCGCTCCCAACCAGTACGAAGCGGCCGCGCGGGTTGAGCTGCGCACCGCTCCGGTTTCAGCGCTCAGCCTCGATGGCGAGGAGCCGGCAGTCCCGTCCTCCATCCTTTCGGCGCCCATTGCCCTGGAGACATTGGCCAGCGTTCTGCGCAGCGATCAGCTTGCCTGGCGCGTAATCACCGGGCTCAAGCTCTACCAGGCGCCGGGCTTCTGCGGCAGCTTTCCCCGCCGCTTTCCCGGCTTTCATCCCGAAAATCCCTCGCCCGACGCCCAGGCGTGGCTCCTGGAGAGATTCTCGCGGCGCTTGCATGTGCAGGCGATGGCGCGCTCGTTGCTGCTCGAGATCCGGTTTCGCTCTCATGACGCGGCGTTGTCGGCCGCCGTGGTGAACGGCCTGATCCGCGTCTATAGCGAGCAGGAGACGGAATCGCAGATTCAGGCCACGGCTCAGGCGTCCGCATGGCTCAACGCACAGCTTGCCGGTTTGAAGGCTCGCGTGGATAGCGACCAGCAGCGTCTGGCGGAGTTCGAAAATCGGCACGGGATTGTGAGCACGCCGGAGGTTCTGGCCAACGGCCAGCCGGGCGAAACCGAACACAGTTCGGCGCTGCTCGAGATGGACGAGCTCAGCCGGCAGCTCGTGGCCGCCACCACGGATCGCATTCTGGCCGAGGCGGAGTACCGCGCCGCTTCGCAGGGCGACCCGGAGTTGGTCATCGCCTCCGATCCGCGCCTGCAGGCCGACAGCGCCAACTTTGCCACCACGCTCCTCGAGCAGATTCGCGCCCGCCGCAGCGATCTAGAACAGGAGCAGGCTCAGCTCAGCGCCGAACACGGCTCCGGCTTTCCCCGTGTCGTCGAGATTGGCCGCCAGTTGCAGGATCTCGACCGGCAGAAACAGGCCGAGGACGCCAAACTGATCGCACGCTTCCGAATCAACTGGCAGACCGCCCTCGACCGCGAGCAGTTGGTGCGCAAAAGCCTCGAGCTGGCGACCGGAGAAGGCATGAAACTGAACCAGGCCGCAACCCAGTATGCCGTCATGCGCCAGGAGGCGAACGCCAGTCACGATCTGTACTTGCGTGTCCAGGAAAAGGCCGAGGAAGCGGGCCTGGCCGCGGGCGTGCGCGCCTCCAACATTTCGGTAGTCGATCCTGCCCGCCAGCCGGTCAAGCCCGTCGCGCCCGATCCGCCGCTGTATCTCGCCATTACATTCTTCGTAGGGCTCTGGCTGGCCGGCGGAGCCGCGCTGTTGCGAGATGCATTGGGCGCCAAAGCGGCGCGGGCGGCCGTTACAGTCCTCGTATTGCTCGCGGCGGGCGCGGGCATCCACGGGCAAGCGCCTACGCCCAGCACCTCGGGCCTGCCCACGGGTGTCGCCAGCTTTCCGCAGACACAGGAGACCAAAAGCCAGCCCAATCCCAAAGAAGCTCCAACGATCTGGGACAACGCGGGGGCGGCGGGCGTGGCCGGCGCGATGCCCCCAGGCGCGACGCAATCCGCCGCGCCCATGCCGGCGCCTATCGGTCCCGGCGATTTTCTCGACATCGGCGAGTACCACACGCCCGAGTTCCACTCCACGGTGCGCGTTTCCGCCGAAGGAACAGTGACTCTGCCATTGATTGGCGACGTGAAAATCTCCGGCATGGACGAGCACGACGCGGCGCGCGCCATTGAAGCCGCTCTCCTGGCCAAAGGCATGCTTTTGCATCCGCTGGTCTCGGTGCTGGTGACGGCCTACGCTGGCCAGGACGTGAGCGTGCTCGGGGAAGTCACTCACCCCGGCGTTTATCCGTACACTTACCATCATCGTTTGCTTGACCTGATCTCGGCCGCCTCCGGTCTTTCGCCCAATGCCGGCCGCCTGGTCAACGTCTTCCATCAGGGCGACCCCAAGACGCCGCATCCGGTCGTGCTCGACCCCAGCGGCACCGACACGACGTCCGACCACAATCCCGAGCTAAGCCCCGGCGACACCGTGCAGGTGAGCCGCGCCGGTCTGGTCTACGTGGTCGGCGATGTGATCCGCCCCGGCGGGTTCCCCGTGGATCCGGTGCAGGGGCTCACCGTGGTGCAGGCGCTTTCCCTGGCGTGGGGGCCGTCGCAGAACGCTGCCAGCAGCAAAGCCGTGCTCATCCGCGAACAAAAAGGCGGCCGCGCAATGATCACGCTCAACCTGAAGCGCATGTTGCACGGCCAGGATCCCGACCAGCCCGTCGAGGACCGGGACATTCTCTACGTGCCCGATTCCGTAGCCAAGAATCTGGTGAACCGCACCCTGGAGTCCGCCATTCAATCCACTATCGGCGTCACCATCTACTCTGCGCTTGTTTACTCGCAAAGGTATTAGGCGATGAGACGGGTCGCGTGGTTCCTGCTCCTGCTCTTCGCCTTCGCCATCCCCTGGGAGTACTCCCTCGACCTCGGCGAACCGCTGGGGAACGTGGCCCGCATCGTCGGCTTGCTGGTGCTCCTGGCGGCCGTTCCAGCCGTTCTTCAAGCTGGATGCATGCGCACGCCGGGCGCGTTCTGGTGGCTTACGCTCGCATTCTATCTCTGGTTCTGCTGCACGTATTTCTGGACGATCGATCCCTCCGCGACCCTGGAAAAGATGCGCGCCTACTTTCAGGAGATGATGATTGTCTGGCTGGTGTGGGAGTTTGCCGGCACGCCCGCCGATCTGCGAGCTCTGCTGCGCGCCACAGTGGCCGGCTCCTGGGTGCTCGCCCTGCTCACTCTGGCCGCGTTCCGATCGCCGGAGGCCATTGCCGCCGGTCAGATCCGCTTTGCCGCTTACGGCCAGGATCCCAACGAAGTGGCCCGTTTTCTCGATCTGGGTTTTCCGCTCGCCGCTCTGCTCCTGAACTGCGAACGCCGCCGGCCGGCTCGCCTGATGGCGCTTGGCTTTCTGCCCCTGGGTCTTGTTGCCGTGCTGCTCACGGCCTCGCGCGAAGGGTTCCTGGCTGCCGTTCTCGCGTTTGCCGGCTCCATTCTCCTTCTCACGCTTGGCCGCCCCAGACGCATTGTGGCCGCCCTATTCGTCCTGCCGCCCTTTCTGGCGGCCCTCTGGTACATCATTCCCGGCGCGATTCTTGCCCGCCTCGCCACCATTCCCGAGCAACTGCGGAGCGGCGATCTGAACCAGCGGCTCAACATCTGGTCCGCCGGCTGGCGCGCCTTTACCCATGCGCCGCTGCTCGGCACAGGCGCGGGGTCTTTTGTGGCTGCCGCGCACCTGGCGCCCATCGATACGGCGCACAACACCGCGCTTTCGATCATCGTCGGCGGCGGCCTTTGCGCGCTATTTCTAGCCACGCTGCTCGTCGCGCTGGCGGCGCGCTCCGCGCTCCAGACACAGGGGCCGCTGCGCCTGGCCCTGGTCACGTCGCTGCTGGTCTGGGCCGTAACTTCACTCGCCGCCACCGTAGAAGAGAACCGCACGACATGGCTGCTGCTGGCCATCATTGCCGTGGCCGGGCGTCTGGCCACAGAAGACCCTGACGGTCTTGCCGCCTGTTTCTCCACGGCGCCGCTGCGTCCCGCTTCGGTTCCAGCCCGGCCGCTCGTCGCGCAACCGGATTCTTAGAGGCTCGGTTCTCCGCCATGTCCATCACCTCGCCCATCGCCGAGCCGCCTCAGGTCTTCAGCATCAATCGCGCCATCTTCCGCGCCGCGGTGTCTGTGGGCGCGGCCGGCGTCATCGTCAAGCTTGTGGCCACGCTCAAGGAGATCGCGGTTGCCTCCGTCTACGGCCGCAGCGACGCCATGGACGCCTTCCTCGCCGCCGCGCTCATCCCCAGCCTGCTCGTCAACCTCATCTCCGAATCGATGAACCAGGCCCTCGTGCCCACGCTGGTCCGGGTGAGGGAGCAGGAGGGCCGCGAGCGCGCCCAGCAGCTTCTTTCCAGTTCCATGCTCTGGATGTGCCTGCTCCTCGCCGCGGCGAGCGTTGGGATGGCGCTTTCGGCGCGCGCCTTCTTCCCCCTCATCGCCTCGCACTTTCCGCCCGCCAAGCTGCAACTCGCCGTGCATCTCTTTTACGCGCTGCTGCCGGTCGTCCTCATCACCGGAATCGCCACCAACTGCACCGCGGTTCTCAACACGCTCGACCGCTTCGCGCTCCCCGCTCTCGCACCGATGGTTATTTCTGTCTCGATCATTTGCGGCGCTCTTCTGCTTGGCGGCCGCTTCGGCATCTGGGCCATGGTCTACGCCACGCTGGCCGGCTCGCTGCTGCACGCGGCGGTTGTCGCAGGGATGATGGAGGCGCGCGGCTATCGCTTCCGCCTGCGATGGCACGGCATGACCGAAGCCACGCGAGAAGTGGCAGGCCAATACGGTCCTGTGCTGCTCTCGAGCGTTGTGTCTTCGGGCGGCCTGCTGGTCGATCAGGCGATGGCCGCCATGCTGGTTGCGGGCAGCGTCTCTGCGCTGGTCTATGCCAATCGTTTCGTCAGCGTGGTGCTTACGCTGCTGGCCGGCGCGGTCTCCACCGCCATCGTGCCGTACTTCTCGCGCATGATCGCCTACCGCGACTGGGCCGGCTGCCGCCACACCGTCCGCATCTGGGTCCGGCTCACCGCATTCATTTCCGTGCCTATCGCGGCCCTGCTCATTGCCGGCGCGCGCCCGCTCGTCCGCGTGGCGCTGCAGCATGGGCAATTCGGGCCGCGCGACACCACCGTCGTGGCCTCGGTGCTGGCCATGTACGCCATCCAAATTCCGTTCTTTGTCACCAGCCGCGTCTATTATCGCTTCATCGTTGCCATGCGCCGCACGGACCTGATCCTTTATTGCGGCATCCTCAACCTCGGCCTCGACGTGGTATTGAACCTCGTCCTCATGCGCTGGTTCGGCGTGGCCGGAATCGCGCTCGCCACCTCGCTCTGGACCGTGAGCACGTTCTTCTATCTCTGGTACTGGAGCCGGAAGCTGCTCGCGCGCGCACTGGCAACGGAGGCAGCGGCATGATTTCCGCTCCAGCCCGGTATCTTCTCCGGTTCGACGATCTTTGTCCCACCTTCTCAGTCGAATGCTGGTTGCGTTTCCAGTCCCTGATCGAAGAGTTCCGCCTGCAGCCGATTCTTGCTGTTGTTCCCGACAACCGCGACCCGGAATTGCAGGTTTCGCCGCCCGATCCGTCTTTCTGGGAACGGATGCGCGCTCTTGAGGCTGCAGGGGCCACGATCGGCCTGCACGGCTACCGCCATCTCTGCGTAAGCCGGGGCCGGAGCCTGCTCGGGCTTGCGCTAACCTCGGAGTTTGCCGGCGTCGCCGCGGAAACGCAGCGCTCATGGATCGGCGACGGCCTGCGCATTCTGCGCGGCCACGGCCTCAATCCCGGAATTTTCGTCGCGCCCCGTCACGGCTTCGATGCATCTACGCTCGCGGCGCTTCGCGCCGAGGGAATCTCTTTGTTGTCCGACGGCTTCGCCCGCGCGCCCTTTCTGCGCGCCGGCGTTGCCTGGATTCCGCAGCAGCTTTGGGGGCCCGTCGAAAAAGACAGCGGCCTGTGGACCATTTGCGTACACGCAAACACTGCGCATAACGCAGAGGCCGCCCAATTGCGCCAGTTCCTGGCCGCTCATGCGGCTCAGTTCACCTCTGTCGATCGCGTGCTCTTTCGCTTTCAGCCTGCCACCTTGACTCTCGCCGAGCGCCTTCAGGCTGAGGCGGCGCTCTGGCGGCTCAAACTCTCGCGCACTGCCGGGCGAGTTCGCCGCGCGGCGCGCTTGCCAAGGAGCAATTCCTCATAAAGCCGTTCCCAGCGGTCGAGCACGTTGTCCAGGCTGAATCGAACGGCCACGCGTTGGCGCGCCCGCTCGCCCATGGCGCGGCGTTCCTCAATCGGCGCTCGCATCAGCCTCGCCATGGCGGCAGCCAGCGCCTGCGGGTCGCCTGCGGGGGCAAGCCAGCCATTCTTGCCGTCGGCGATCACCTCGCGCGTTCCAGGAACATCCGTCGCCACAGCCGGCAATCCGCACGCGCCTGCCTCCAACATCACCATGGGTAGCCCTTCGTAGCGCGACGACAAGACGAATCCGTCCGCGGCTTGTATCCATCGCTTCACATTCGGCTCGAAGCCTTGGAACCGTACCCTCCGCTCGAGGCCGAGCCGCGCCGCTAGTTGCACCAGGTCCGTTTTCAGCGGGCCGGCGCCCAAAACCAGCAGCCTTGCCGTCTCCGGCTGGCCGGCCAGCGCCTGAAGCATCGCCGGGTAGTCTTTCACCGGCTCCAGCCTGCCCACGGCGATCCACAAGAACTCACCAGCCAATCCAAGCTCCCGCCGCATGATGGCCCGCACTTGCGCATCCGGCCGCCAGGCGTCCACCTCGATTCCGTTCCCAAGTACGGACAGATGGTCCGCTTCCACCATGCCGGCAACCAAATGGGCCTCGGCCGTGGCATGGCTCACCGCCGTTACGTGGTCCGGCAACCAGCGGCTGCAGCGGTAGCCATGCTGCCGGCCCATCCTTCCTGTGCAGGAACTGTGCAGGGTATCGATCACTACTGGGACGGGCGCGGCCAAGCGCGACCATCGCGCCAGCCACGCGGCATGAGGCAGGTGCGCATGCACCACATCTGGCCGCTCGCGCCACAGCCACCGATGGAAACGGAGCCATCCTCGCGGGTCAGCGAGGCCCTTGCGCATCTCCAGGCTGATAAAACCGACGCCCGCATTGCGCAGTTCCGCAGCCGCATCGCCGCCCGTGCCGGAAAGCGCCACCATGCTCACCCGCCAGCCGCGCCGGCGCAACCCCTTGGCCAGCAGGAGGGCCTGCCGCTCCGCGCCGCCTATGCGGTCGATACCGGGAATTGCAATTGCCGCGTGACTCATGGCCGCCTCCACGAATGCGAGTCGATCAGCTCTTCGTAAGCCTCAATGGCGCGATCGAACTGGAATTCATTGGCCGCCCAGGTTTCGCGAATGCCGGAATCGATAGACTGCCGGCATCCGCGATCGGGTGAAATGAACGCGGCTGCCGCGGACCATATTGCGGCGATGAGCAGGGAGATGGCAAAGAACGGGAGCGAAAGAACACACAGGGCTCCCGTGAACGCGAAAGCAAACCAAGTACGGAGCACGATCTCCTCCGGCAACTCAGTTGGGGCGTCCCGAGCCGAAACCGGCGTCGGAGACAAGTCAAGCGGCTTCCTGATGGCTATGCCCCGAATCCGCGCAACGGGAACGTCGCAATCCGCCGCGTATGCCGCTCATGCGGTCTCGTTGTGCGCAGAAAATGGGACAGACAATTCGGAACTATTACGGCAGGAAACTTCCTCGACTCAGCGGGGCGACGCTCTATGAGAATAAGGCCCTACACTACGGTGACCCGGCACGCCCGATCCTTCTTCGCCTGAGCAAGTCTCCCTCGACAACGCAAGGGTGACCCTGGTAGCAGGTTCTTTTAAAACTGTGGAAAAACGGTACGAAACTGTACCAAAAGGAGACAACCGAATGGGAAAAATGTCAAGAATTAAATTTCTACAAGGGAAAGTAGGTCGTTTTTTGCCTTTAGATTACTTTTGCCCCGAAGCAGCCGCCTGCCGTTCGGGAACCTGGGTTTCACAGTCACAGGCCGCGGTTCGCGGCCTCTGTGGCGGCGACGGGAAAAACGGCTGGCAGAACCGCTGGTCTGGCCGGATCGCATCAAGGGCTGCAAGGATGGCCGTAGCCAGAGCCTCAACGGAAATCTCCGAAGCCAGCCATGCGCCAGGCCGGTTGCGGAGCAGGTCCACAACCCCTCCTGAGGCAGGGGTGGCCACAAGAGGCAGGCTGGCCGCAGCGGCTTCCAGCAAAGCGTTGGGCATGCCTTCGTGGCGCGAGGAGAGCACAAAGAGCGTGGCTCCCGGGTAGAGGTCATAGGGGCGGCCGACGTGGCCGGCAAAATGAACGACGGCCTCCAATCCAAGCGAGCGGCAGAGTTCCCGAAGCGCTCTCTCCTCGCGTCCAGCGCCGGCGAGGATCAAATCGGCCTCCGGAAATCGCTGGCGCACTGCAACGAGCGCATTGACCAGCAGATCGAACCCCTTCACGCTCGACAGCCTGCCCACGGCCAGCAAGTGAGGGCCAACGCCGCACCACAGGGATGGAGCACTCCTGGCGGCGCGAATGCCTTCCAGATCCACTGGATTAGGCAGGACCACGATCTGGCCTTCGTCGATTCCGGCCTCTCGCGCCAGGTCTTCGGCCATTGCGCGGGACTGGCAGATCACGCGGTCGGAACGGCGATAGAGCAGGCGGTAGAGCAGGCGTGTGTAGCGGGGCACGCTGCCAAAGGCCAGAACCGACGAAACGGTCGCGTTCTGGCGGACGAGCACGCACGTCTTCCAGGGGAACAGCGGCCGAAGCAGCAATACCAGAAAGCTGACCTCCGTTGCTCCCGAGAAGACCACGCCGGGGCGCAGCCGCCACACCAGACGAAGCAGCGGCAACGCCCCGGCGCGCGCCCGCACTGCCCCGAGCGCATGAACGGCGACTCAGGGCGGGACCGTGCCTCCAGCGGCGTCAGTGTCCCGGATCAGCCCCAGGTGAACCTCGTATTTTCCCTGCGACAGCCCGCCGGCGAGCAGGGCCATCACGTGTTCTGCCCCGCCTCCGCCCAGGTGCGCAAGGAGCAGCAGGACCCGCGTGCGTTGTGCCATAGCTTTCCTGAAACGAGAATCATAGTCGCCCATCTTGCCGCCCAGGACGTGTGTTCGCAGTCACAGACTTTACTGCAGATTCCTCTGATTCAATGGCACAACGCTGGAAGAACTATTTTTTCTACCAGAATCTGCTATTTGACCTGTCGTTTTTCTTTCCGGAATCTGCTCATCGACGCAAACGCTCGGGGAACTTCAGAGCCGGTAGGTGTTTTATGGCAGATCCCGGAATTCTATCCTTCCGTTTTTCGCCGCATTTCAGTGAACCTCCCACAATTCTTGTTGGCGTAACGAATGCTGAGACGTGTGTCGTCTTGGGAGCCCGGTTGCGGGCGCTGCGCAAGGTTGGCTTTCGCGTTCTGCTGGTTTCGAGCCCCGGTGAATTGCTGGACAGCACTGCGGCAGGCGCAGGCGTGGAACGTATCGCTCTTCCCATGCGCCGCTGCATCGCCCCTCTTTCCGATCTCATTGCGCTGCTGCGGCTGGTGTGGCTGCTCGGCGACCGCAGGCCGGATCTGGTGGAGTTCAGCACCCCCAAAGCCGGGCTCCTGGGCAGCCTCGCCGCATTGCTGCGCGGCGTGCCCCGGCGCGTATACATGCTGCGCGGTCTCAAACTGGAACGATCCAGAGGGTTCAAGCGCAAGGTATTGCTGGCTGCCGAGCGGCTGGCCTGCGCCTGTGCGGACGTTGTGCTGTGCAACAGCGAGAGCCTGCGCTCAGAGGCGTTGGCGCTGAGGCTTGCCCCCGAGGACAAGCTGCTGGTGCTGGGTGAGGGAAGCAGCAATGGCGTGGACGTGGAGCGCTTTTCGCCCGGGCCCAGCACCGTGCGCGAGACGTTCGGTATTCCGCGGGACGCTCCGCTGGTGGGCTATGTTGGCCGCTTGACCCGCGACAAGGGCCTGCCTGAGCTGGTCGAGGCCTTCGATCTGATCCTGCGGGCCGAGCCCTCCGCGCGGCTGCTCCTCACCGGCTGGTTCGATGCCGCGGAAGACGCCCTGGATCCGGCCTTGAGAAAGCGCATCCTGAACCATCCGCGGATCTATTGCACCGGATTCGTTGGCAGCACGGCGCCCTATTACCGCGCCATGGACGTGCTGGTTTTGCCCACATGGCGGGAGGGCTTTCCCAACGCTGTTCTGGAGGCCGCGGCTACGGGGATTCCTGTGGTTACAACCGAGAGCACGGGCGCCCGCGACTCCATTGTGCCCGAAGTGACCGGCCTGCTCATCCCGCCCGGTTACCCCGGCGCCATCTATGAGGCCGTGCTCAAACTCCTCCGCGATCCGGAGCGCCGCCACCGCATGGGACGGGCCGCGCGCGCCTGGGTCGTGGAACATTATTCCGAAGAACGCGTCCTGGGCCTCACCGCCGGCTTTTACCGAAGCCTTCTGGAGACCGAGCCGGTCGTGCGGCTGCAAAGCGCCTGAGAATCTTGGCCATCGCTTTGGGGCTTTTGGGATCGAGCCATGCGCGGCCTTTGCATGGCTGGCCACCCGCACGCTTCGCTCCTGGCCGTCAGCGGCCCCGGGAAACTTCAGCTCGATTCCCCCTCGCCGGCAAATAGATCGCGCTGCTCGCCGCGCCTTTCGGCCTCAGCCCGCTTGCGCCCCGCGGCCCCAATCAGGCTGACCACTTCCAAAGCCTGAATGGCCGGGCGCGGCACATAAATCCGTTGCGTGTTCGAGCGCGTATCGGGCGGGGTCAGCAACAATCCCACGCCATCCACCAAACTCCGGTCATTGGCCGCCAACCCCTCCAGTTCGTCGCCGTCGGCCAGCGTCAGCCGCAGCCACAGTCCAGCAGTGCGCGGCCGCAGTGAAAACCGCTTGCGGAGCAGCCGCTCCGGGTTCGCCTGGTCCGCTGATCCGGAAGGGAAGTCTCGCACGTAGCAAATCCACTTCACGTGCTCCCAGCCCATGCGCACCACCTTGCCGGTCAGATCCAGGATCTCCAGTTCCGGTTTCGTCTGCCCGAATTCGGCTGCCGCGTAGCCGGCCAACCAATCACGGGAGAACTTGCGCACAATGACAGGTTTGCGTGCTGAGGCCATCGCTCTGGATTGTCGCACGCGCAGCCGCGGAGGGGTTGCTATTCTTGCACTTTCCGGGTACCTCCGAAGCACACTCCTGGGAAACCGCCCCGATTCGCACTTGAAAAAAGTTGCAGGTCCGGTGCATCAAAGCTAGTCTTCCAGAGCAACTTGTGTTAATGTACTGCTTTGCCAGTCCGCGAGAATCGCGCCATAACAGCAACATCATCAGGCACTTGGGATGCGGTCCAAGCGGAAGAATCAGGTTAGCGCATGCCCGACTATATCTACCTCCTGGAGAACCGGCTTTCGCCAGATCAGCGCCATGCCCTTACGCAGTTGCGAACCGCCGCGCGCGATGCCGGGACCATTCTTTTCCTCATCGGAGACGCCGTCCGCGACCTGACCAGCGGCCATGCCGTCCGCGAGTTGGAGATTGCGGTCCACGGGAACGCGCTTAAGCTCAAGAAACCGTTAGAAAAACTGGGCGGAAAGGTTTGGGGCGAGGACGAACCTTCACGGAGCCTTTACCTGTGCTTTCCAGGGACCGTTCGCGTCAACGTGGTCAGCACGCACCGGGTTGAGTATCCCAAACCGGGCAAGCCCGTTTTTCACCCCGCCTCCATCCAGGACCATCTGCGCCGCCGCGATTTTACGGTGAACTCCATGGCGATCTCGCTCAACGAGGGGTCGTTCGGGCTCTTGATGGACCCGCTGAACGGCGTAGCCGATATTGAAGCGAGGATCATCCGCCTGGTTTCCAATTACGGGTTCCTCGAAGACCCGTCGCTGCTCATCCGGGCCATCCGGTACCGCGCCCGCCTGGGCTGGGAGATGGATCCAAGAACTCAGGCTCGCTATGACAACGCGAAAAGCGAGGGATCCATCGAGTATCTATCCGCGCACGCGCGCAGCCAGGAGTTGGAGCAGATCGGGCACGAAGAGGACGGACTCAAGGTTCTGCGCGCCCTCGAAGCGGAAGGCTGGATGAACATTCTCTTTCCCGCCTGGACCTCGGCCAAGGCCGATGAGGCCAAGCTGGCGGCCCTGCACGATCTGGCGGTGCAACTGCTTCTGCAGGGCGTGCATCCTGACATGTCCGCGGCGCAAATGCAATTGCTCACCGCAAAGCTGTCGCACAGAGATCATTCGTCGCTCAAAAAGTCGCTGCTGCGCCCAGGCTTTGTGGCGGAGTGGAACAACCTGGATTCGTTGGCCGCTGGGTTTGCGAAAGTGCTGCTCGCCAAGAAGAACGCCAAGGCCTCGTCAGGCTACAAGCTTTTTATGAATTACGATCCGGAAGCCGTTCTTTGGCTTGGATTTACAAGTAAGGATAAGGGCGTCCAGGAACGCTTCAGCCTCTTCCTCAAGGTCTGGCCTGAGGCTCGCCAGCGTATTCCCTATGGGCTTATGCAGGAGATGCGCATTACTCCCGAGTTGCCCACATACGGCGAGGTTGTCCAGAACATTTTCCTTGAACTGATCGATGGCCGCCTGGCCACCGCGGAGGAGATGCGTGCCTATCTTGAGCCGCACTCGCCTCCCGCGCCGCCCCCGCAGGCGACCGTCAAGCGCTCCCGCGCCCGCCGCTCCGAGAGCAAGTTCAAAGAGCCGGCCCTCGAGGAGGATGAAGAGGCCGAGGAAGGCTTGGCTGTTGAAGAAGACCTGGAGCCGATCGGGGCCGATGACGAAGAACTCGATCTGAGCCACGTTCTGCCCAAGGGCGTCCTGGCGCCTGAGTTGGAGGTGGAAACCGCGGGCGAAGAGGAAGAAGAAGAGCTGGAAGGCGAGGAGGCCGAAGCGATTCCGGCGGGCAAGAGACGTCCTCTCGCGCCAGGGAAAGAAAAGAAGGGGAAGAAGGCCGCCCCAGCCGCTGCGCCTGCTCCGGCCAAGACGCCCGAAACTGCCGCTTCGGCAACGAAAGCGCCCGCGAAGATCGCGCCCGCCAAAGCCCCACAGAAGCCCGCTCCCACTGCGGTTGCAGTCAAAGCGCCTAAGGCTGCGAAGCCTGCCATCAAAGCGCCGGCGCCAGCCAAGGCTAAACCGGCGGCGAAGACCGCCAAAGCTCCTGCCAGGAAGGTTGCCAAGCCGGCGCCGGCCAAGAAGGCGCGGCCTAAAGCCAAGCCAAAACCAGCCGCCAGGCCGGCGAAGAAAGCTCCGGCGAAATCTTCAAAACCGGCGGCAAAAAAGCCTGTTTCCAAAGCGCCCAGGAAGCGCTGACGCAAGCACAGCCTCGAACCGGACTGGAGCGTGGGCATATAAGTGCGTGCAGGGAGTTGCCGCCGGCCGGGTGGCGGAGCTGGCGCACAACGGAGTGGCGTGCAAAACCGCGGCCCAGTCACACGGCATTCACATTCGGCCCTGAATTCATCAAACCTTTGCAATCCCTTTGCCTGGTTGTTTTACTCTATTCTTGATTCCAGCGGTCAACACATCCCGAACATCGAAACCGGCCGCGGGGCGAGGACTGACGGTTTGAGCCAATCCGTATTTGTTCTGGAAGACGACACCGATATAGCCAGGCTGGTGCAACATCACCTTGAAGCGGCGGGCTTTGAAGCGCGCCTCTTTCACACTCCTTCCAATCTCATTCCCGACGCCGAGCGCAGGCCGCCCGCGCTGTTTCTTCTGGACATCATGGTTCCCGGCGGCGACGGCCTTGACGTTTGCCGGCGCCTGCGCAATCACGCCGGACTTTCCACCATCCCCATCATCTTTCTCACCGCCCGCGCCGGCGAAAACGATCGCGTCCTCGGTCTTGAGCTAGGCGCCGACGACTACATCACCAAGCCCTTTTCCACGCGCGAACTGGTGGCCAGGGTCAAAGCTGTGCTGCGCCGTTTCGAGCGGCCCACCTCGCCGTCCATCATCAGCTTTGAGGAAGTGATCATCGACGCCTCCGCCATGCAGTTGAAGGTTCGCGGCGAACTTACCACCACCACCGCGACCGAATTCCGCCTCCTCGATTACCTCGCCCGTCATCCGGGCCGCGTTTTCAGCCGCGATCACCTCCTCGATGCCGTATGGGGCGACGCCCGTTTCGTCACTCCGCGCTCCGTCGATGTCTATGTGCGCCGCATCCGTGAGAAAATCGAGATCGACCCGGAGAATCCGCGCTATCTGAAAACCGTGCGCGGAGCCGGCTATCGTTTTGAACTGCCCAAAGGCGACTGAGAGCGCGCTTTTCAGCTTTCTGCCCTCAGCCTTCAGCTCCTCCTTTTGAGGAGCCAACGTCGCCGAACGCTCCACGGACTAGCTGATGGCTGATAGCTGAGAGCTAAATTTCCATGACCTCCAGAGTCTTCGCCAAACTGCTCGGCCTTTTCACCGCTCTTTTGGTCTTCGTCACCCTGGTGATGGAAACCGTTCTTTACGGCCTCGTGGAGCATCAGGAGCCAGACACGTTGCGTGACATCGGCCCTCTCGTCTTCTGGTCCGGCCTCATCGCCCTCGTAATCGCTATACCGCTGGCCGCCTGGATCGCCGCCTCTGCCTCCGCCCGTCTCCGGCGCGTCGTTGCTTTCGCCCGCCGTATCGCCGAAGGCGATCTGGCTGCCCGTATCGACGCTACAGGCGACGACGAGATATCCACCGTGGAAGCCGCCCTGAACCAAACCGCCGAACGCCTGGGCAAGGACTTTGCCGAGCTGGAAAGCAGCCGTCACGAGCTGACCGTGATGCTCGATTCCATGCAGGAGGCGGTGGTCGCCATTACGCCCTCTGGTTTAGTGCGCTGGTCCAATGCCGTCATGCAGCGCATCGCGGGAGCGCAACTCCTCCCCGGCCGCCCGCTCGTTCACTCCGTACGCGATCCCGAGCTGTTGGCCTGCGTGCGTGGCGCGCTGGAACGCCGTGAACTTTGCGTAGGCCGCGCCACGCTGCTTGCTCCCGGACGCGTCTTCGAGGTCAACGCCGCCCCCTTGTCCGCTGGCGGCGCGCTCGCCGTGCTTCACGACGTCACCGGCATCGAAGCTGCGCAAAAATCCCGCCGCGAGTTTGTCGCCAACGTCAGCCACGAGCTGCGCACGCCGTTGACATCGATCCAAGGCTATGTGGAGACGCTGATCGAGGATCCCAATCCCAGCCCGGAGACCACTCTGGAATTCCTCGGCGTCATCCTCAAAAATGCCAGCCGCATGAGCCGCCTCACGGAGGATCTGCTTGCTCTGGCCAGCGTCGAAAGCCCCGACTACAAGCTCTCGCTGCAGCCGGCCCGCGCCAGTGTGCTCCTCCAGGATGCCATCGATTCGCTCGGCGGCATGGTTGCCGACTCGGGCATCAAGTTGCAGTCCGCAGGCGCGCCCGACGCTCTCGTCATGGCCGATCCCGATGCCATGCACCAGGTCTTCGGCAATCTGATGGAGAACTCGCTCAAATACGCCCAATCCGGCAAGCGCATCCGCGCCGGCGCGCGCCTACTGGTTTCCGAGGTGCAATTCACCATTCAGGACTTTGGCCCCGGCATCGCCTCCGAGCATCTGGAGCGCATCTTCGAGCGCTTCTACCGCATCGATAAAGCGCGCTCGCGCGAGTCGGGCGGAACGGGCCTGGGTCTCGCCATCGTCAAACACATCGTCCAGGCCCACGGCGGGCGCATCTGGTGCGAAAGCGAGCTCGGCAAAGGCGCGTCGTTCCACTTCACGCTGCCTCTGGCGCCCGCTCCGCAAACTGTCCCCCAGCCCGCGCCGCAGCCTGCCTCCGCTGCCACGGCCTGAGGCGAAGCCGGCTTGGTCTTGGGATCCACCCGTTCGCAACTACCTTCCACGGCGCCTCCTCGGTCTCCAGATGGCGCTTTTCCACTACCCGCGGACACTGTTCCCTGATCCCTGATCCCTGTTCCCTGTTTCTTAGTCCCCGATCTCTTTTCTCTGTTTCTTTTCAACTCTCCGTAACATTGCGCGTAGACAATGATCTGCGGCAGGCAAACTGCCAGGGAGACAATTGTGAAGAAATCATTAGTCGTCATTGCGTTGTTGGTGTGGGCGCTGAGCGCGGCTCATGCTCAAACGATCACGGCTGCGGGCGCAACGTTCCCGTATCCCATCTATTCCAAGTGGTTCAGCGAATACAGCGCCGCGCATCCCGGCGTTCAGATCAACTATCAATCCATCGGCTCCGGCGGCGGCATCAAGCAGGTGTGCTCGGGGACCGTCGACTTCGGCGCATCCGATATGCCCATGACCGACGAGTTGCTCGCTTCGTGCGGCGTCAAGCTGATTCACATTCCCACCGTGCTGGGCGCGGACGTGCCGGCCTACAATGTTCCCGGCGTCGCTACCGATCTCAAATTCAGCCAATCTGTACTCTCGGACATCTTCCTGGGCAAGATCACGAACTGGAACGATCCGCGCATCGCCAAGGACAATCCCGGCGTTCATTTGCCCGATCAGAAGATCATCGTCGTTCATCGCTCGGATGGCAGCGGCACCACCTTCATCTGGACCGACTTCCTGAGCAAGATCAGCAAAGAGTGGGCCGGCGGTCCGGGCAAGGGCACTTCCATTAACTGGCCGACAGGCGTGGGCGGCAAAGGGAACGAGGGCGTGGCCGGCTACGTGCGCCAGTTGCCCGGCGCCATCGGCTACGTCGAGCTGATTTATGCTCTGCAAAACCACATCGACTTCGGCTTAGTGGAAAACGCGGACGGAAAATTCCTCAAGGCTTCGATTGACGGCGTGTCGGCTGCCGCGGCCACGGCCAAGATACCAGCCGATTATCGCGTCTCCATCACCAACGCTCCGGGGCCCAATTCCTACCCCGTCTCCAGCTTCACCTATCTGCTCATTCCTACGCAGCCCAAGGATATGGCGAAAGAAAAGGTCATCAAGGACCTGCTCAGCTGGTGCATCAAGTCCGGCGAGAGCGAAGTCTCTACTCTCTCCTATGCGCCGCTCCCAAGCAACGTGCAGGAAAAGGTTCTGCAGACCGTCTACTCCCTGCCGTAACGCACCGCGAGGAGTCCGGCGCCCGCCGGACTCCTCGTCCCTCCAGCCTGCTGAGGCATCGGATTTTATGCGAATGCCGAGCGCATTTTTTCGCGTTGCCGTTCGCCGAAGCCACCTGCCGTTGCACGCCGCGGCGAACGCCGCTTCGCGCGGCACGTCAAAAACCTTATAGAAACTGGAAAAAATACCTTAGGGCTATGTTCCTACTCCGGCAGCCTGCCTCACCGGATTGTAATGCGGTCATGCAAAGGCAAATCGCGCGAGGATGTACCGACCAGGACATCATAGGTTCCCGGCAGACAGGTCCAGCGATGCAGCGATACATCGTAGATCGAGAACGACCGCCGATCTAGCGTGAAAGTCACTGACTTCGTCTCCCCAACCTTCAGGCGGACTTTCGCAAAGCCGCGTAGTTGATGTGGCGGCTCGCCATTCTTAGACGGGTCAGCCACATAAGCTTCAACCACCTCAGCGCCGTCTCGTGTGCCCGTGTTGGTCACATCGACCTTCACCAAAACAGCTTCCGGAGCGGCCCCGGATTTCGATTTCAGCTCGCGCGGCTCGACCGCCAGGCGATTCAGCCGGAACGTGGTATACGACAGTCCAAACCCAAACGGAAACAAGGGTTGGGTATGGGTTGCGTCGTACCATCGATAGCCGACATTGAGTCCTTCGCTGTAGAGAGAACGGCCATTCACGCCGGGCCACTGTTCCTTGCTCGCCGTGGGGATCTCGGTAGCAGTCCGGGGGAAGGTGAGGGGCAGCTTGGCGGAGGGGTTGAAGTCGCCATAGAGAATAGCTGCGATAGCGTTGCCGTCTTCCTGGCCTGAGTACCAGGCTTCAAGCACGCCCGCCACTCGATCGATCCAGGGCATAAGAACGGGACCGCCGGTATCGAGGACGACGATGGTCTTCTTGTTGGCCGCGGCGACGGCAGAGATCAGTGCGTCCTGGTTCCCGGGCAGATTGAGGCCGGGACGGTCGTAGCCCTCGGTTTCTTCGGTGCGGGCGAAGACGATGGCCACGTCCGCGGCGCGAGCGGTCGCGGCGGCTTTATAGAGATCGGCGCCGTCGTCCGAGGTGATTTTTCCCTTACCACGCTTGCCGATGCCGTCGAAGGGGCTAACGATATAGGGCGCGACGACCTCCGAGCTGCCGCCGCCTTCGCCCTTGGGCTTGGTGCTGCCGGCCTCGCCGATGACGGCGATGGAAGCATCGGCGCGCAGAGGCAGCAGCGCGCCCTGATTCTTGAGCAGGATGGTGCTCTCTTCGGCTGCCTTACGCGAGAAGGCGGTGTGCGCGTCCGTGCGGACGTTGGAATCCCAATTGCCGGGCTGCTGGCGGTCGAGGAGGCCCTGGCGGAACATGGGAATGAGGATATTACGCACGTGCTCGTCGATGGTGGCGACGGTGACCTTGCCGTCCTCGACGGCCTTCTCGAGCGGTGCGCCGAAGTACTCGTCAATGGGCATTTCCTGGTCGAGGCCATGATTTGCGGCGTCGACGGTGGAGTGGGTGGCGCCCCAGTCGCTCATGACCCAGCCGTCGAACTTCAGCTCCTTGCGCAGCAGATCGCGCAGAAGGTGAGCGTTCTCGCAGGAGTAGACCCCATTGGTCTTCACGTAGGCGCACATGAAGGTGCCTACGTGGCCTTCGGCGACCGCTGCCGCGTAGGGTGGCAGATAAATTTCCTGGAGGGTGCGCTCGTCGACAACGGAGTCGGAACTGAAGCGCGAGTTCTCCTGGTTCATGGTCAGGTACATATTGGCGTCGGCGATGGGGCCTTCAGCCTGGATGCCTTTGATCTCGGCCGCCGCCATGCGGCCATTGAAGTAGGGATCTTCGCCGTAGCTCTCAAAGGTGCGTCCCCACTCGGGCACGCGGACGACGTCGATGGTGGGCGAGAGAGCGACATTGGCGCCTTTGTCCCACTCTTCTTTGCCGAGTACGTGGCCGAACTCGTTGAGCAATGCGGGGTCCCAGCTTGAAGCGGCGGCGATAGGCGCGGGGAGCAGGGTTACATTCACTGCCTTGTTACCGACGCCGGCGCGGCCGTCAGCAAGGTTGAGATGCGGAATGCCGAGGCGGTCAATGGCGGGCGCCTCGCCCACGTAGCCCTTGATGGGCATGGGGCATTTTTCGGTCCAGACTTCAGCACAGGCGCCGACGCCATGCATCATGTGGATCTTCTCGTCGAGGGTCATGGCTTTGACGAGCAGACCGGCGCGCTGCTCCGGCGATAGGGAACGATCCATCCAGGGCCGCCGAATCGGAGCGCTTGTCCCGGCGTTCGCCGGATTCGCAGCCGACTTAACCGGCGCCGAACTGCGATCGGGCTGCGCATTTGTTAGCGCCGGTACAAAAAAAACTGCGCACGCGGCGCTGAGGATGAGCGCAACCGCCCTGCCTGACCATCTCATAGATATGTTCATGAAAGCGTACCTCCTTCGCGATGCCAGAGTGCGCCCGCGCTTGCCGTTGCGCACAGCATTGGCTACAGTGTTCGATTTGTGACGCTTCTTTGTTTGGTTTTATTCCAAGAGAAAGATGCCAAATGAATATCGTATTCCATGATTTCACGCATTGCTGCGCTCGCAATATCCCTGGAAGCTGGAAGCGAGCGGCTGGCGGGTTTGGTGCAACTCCACGGCCCGGATGTTAGGATAGTCCCCGTCTCTTGAAAACCAGCAATGATTCCTGTCCCTCAGATTGCGACCGTCAATGACCTTTTCTTTCGCGTTGCCGCGGCTGCCAATCCGCGCGCCGTCCTGTGGCAGGACGAGTTCAGCCATTGGCGCCCTATCTCTTCCGACCAGATCTATCAGCGCGTCCGCGCGCTGGCCACGGCCTTTCTGCGCATGGGCGCGAAAAAGGGCGACCGCATTGCCCTCATCAGCGAGAACCGCTGGGAGTGGGCGGTTACCGACTTTGCCGCGCTGGCCATCGGCGCGGCCGACGTGCCCATCTATCCCACGCTTACCGGCGAGCAGATCGCGGAGCAGATCGGCGATGCCGGCTGCCGCATCGCTGTGGTCTCCACTCGCCGGCAGTTCGACAAGCTGTACTCCGTCCGTGAGCTAACTCAGTTGGAACACATCCTCATGATGGATTGCCCGGCGCCCGAAGGCGCCATCGCCATGAACCAGCTCATCGGCGATGCCGACGCATTGGGCGCTGAGCGCGACCCGGTCTTTGACGCTCTTGCACATTCTGTCGAACCCCGCGATGTGGCCACGCTCATCTACACCTCAGGCACCACCGGCGTGCCCAAAGGCGTGATCCTCACCCACGGCAACATCGCCGCCAACCAGTGTTATACCCCGGTGGACTTCTCGTTCGATTCCACTGACGCCTGCATTTCGTTCCTGCCGCTCTCCCACGTCACCGCCCGCGCTCTCGACTACGTTATGTACAACTACGGCGCGCAGTTGGCCTACTGCTCGCAATTCGACAAGCTGCCGCAGGCCATGCGCGAGGTCCGGCCCACCGTGCTGGTCGGCGTGCCGCGGGTCTACGAGAAGATTCGTCAGGAGGTCGAACGCCGCGCCGGGCAATCGCCGGTCAAGAAGCGCCTGCTGGCCTGGGCCATTCATCTGGGCTTGCGCTCCGCCGATATCGTCTACGATGGCCGTCAGCCGGGCTCGCTTTTGTGGAAGCTCGCCGACAAGCTGGTCTACTCCAAGGTTCGCGAGGCCTTCGGCGGGCGCGTAAGGGTCTTTGTTTCAGGAGGCGCGCCCCTCGGAATCGACACCGCGAAATGGTTTGCCGCAGTCGGCATTTCGCTCTGGGAGGGTTACGGCCTCACTGAAACCTCGCCGGTCATCGCGCTCAACACGCCTCTGCGCCATCGCATGGGCGCGGCCGGCATGCCCTTGAGCAATCTCGAGCTCAAACTCGCCGAAGATGGCGAACTGCTGGTTCGCGGTCCTTCGGTCTTCGCGGGTTACTGGCAAAAGCCCGCCGCAACCGCCGAGTGTTTTGACAGCCAGGGATGGTTCCGCACCGGAGACATCGGCCATCTCGACGCGGATGGCTTTCTTTTCATCACCGATCGCAAGAAGGAGCTGCTGAAGACTTCCGGCGGCAAGCTCGTCGCGCCACAGCCCATCGAGAACAAGCTCAAAGACAGCGTGCTGGTGGCGCACGCGGCGCTGGTGGGGGATCGCCACAAGTTCATCTCCGCGCTGATCTCGCCCAACTTCGCGGCGCTTGAGGACTGGGCCCGCCATCGCGGCATTCCGGCCCAGCCGCGCGCCGAACTGGTGGCCGATGCCCGCGTGGTTGCGCTCTATGCCGAACTCATCCGCGAGGTGAACGGCACGCTGGCCAACTTTGAAACTCTCAAGCGTTTCCGCATTGTTGCCGACGAGTGGGGCCAGGAGTCCGGAGAGCTCACGCCCTCCATGAAGCTCAAGCGCCGCGTTCTCATTGCGCGATATGCGTCGGTAATCGCCGAACTTTACGACGACGAAGCAACCGCGCGCGGCGAATAGGGGAGGTGAGCGGGCCGATGCGTTTGCGTACGATGGTCTGCTTGCGCCACACTCGCTGCAGGGCTCGGAAAAACGGCGCGCCCCACGCGCCCACGCCCAGGATGGCGCCAAAGATGATCACCGCATCGATGCTGAGCCGGCCCTCCCGCGTCCAGTAGGCATCGGGCGAGAGGCTCAGCCACAACGCAAACTCGTCCAGAGTGAGCGCCGCGCCCACGCCGTAGCCGACTGCCATCAGCCGACCGAAGAAAATCGACATCGGCGAGTGCGACCAGCCCAGATCCAGCAGCCAGCCATAACCCACCAAAAGCAGAATCAGAATGCCCCACACCAGGTGGTGAATGTGCATCCCGCGCACCACCACCCACTGCATGTGCCCCTCGTGATTCGCGATCCGGTGAACCAGAAGCCGCACGCCGGCAAAGGTAATCAGGAAGGCGACCGATGCGATGAACATCCTCTGCCGCGGCCGGTCGGGAATCGTGGCGCGAATCAGGTAGCCCAGCCGGGTCAACTGCAGCAGCACCAGCAGTACAATGACGACCAGGCCGACGAATGCAAACAGGTATAAGGCGCCAGTATCGCGCATACCTTATTGAACCACCCCCGCGCGCTGCGAACACTGGAATTCCATTCCCGGCATTGAAGTTCAAGCACCGCCCAAACTCCGCTAACTCCGCCAACCCCGCTCCTGATCCCTGACCCCTGATCTCTGTTCTTCGTGAGCCCGGTCACGATTCCCGTTGACAGCGGCGCGATACACTATATACGGCGTTAAGGCTGGTGATTCTCCCCATCTCCGGCGCCACTTTACGCACAAAATTCATTGCGGCTCGAAGGGCCGCGGAGACACTTCGAGGAGATTCCACGATGCGAGTTGCTTTGTTGACCGGTGGCGGCGATTGCCCCGGATTGAATGCGGTTATTTATGCAGCGGTCAGAAAAGGCATCAACCACTATGGGGACGAGTTCATCGGCTTTTTGAACGGCTGGCGCGGCGTGCTGGATAACAACTTTATTCCGCTCACGCTCGAAAACACCGACGGCATCCAGTTGAAGGGCGGCACCATTCTGCATTCCTCGCGCACCAACGTGAAGAAGATTCCCGGCGGCATCGATAAGGTGCAGGAGGTTCTCAAGGCCAACAAGATCGATGCCCTCATCGCCCTTGGCGGAGACGACACGCAATCCGTCACGCTCTTTCTCAGCGAGAACGGCATCCATGCCGTCGGCGTTCCCAAGACCATCGACAACGACATCAGCGGAACCGACCAGACCTTCGGCTTCGACACCGCGGTCATGATCGCCACCGAGGCCGTCGACCGCATCCACACCACCGCCGACTCCCACAACCGCGTGATCGTGGTCGAGGTAATGGGCCGCGATGCGGGCTGGATCGCTTATGCCTCCGGCGTGGCCGGCGGAGCGCACGTGATCCTGGTTCCCGAAAAAGAGATCGACATCGACCACGTCTGCGCGCTGCTCAAGTACAACTACGACCACGGCAAACACTATGGCGTCGTGGTGGTCGCCGAGGGCTGTCATTTGCCCGAGGTCGGCCAGGTCGTCGGCTCTGAGCAGGTTGACTCCTTCGGTCATGTGCGCCTCTCCGGCATCGGCGAAGCGCTCGCCGATCTCATCGAGAAGAAAACCGGCTTCGAAACGCGCTCCGTCAACCTGGGCCACACCCAGCGCGGCGGCGTTCCCACGGCCTTCGACCGCGTGCTCGGCCAGCGCTACGGCCTGCACGCCATCGACATGGTGCACCAGAAGAAGTGGGGCCGCATCGCCGTCCTGCGAGGCACCGACATCACCGACATCCCCATCAAGGAAGCCATCTCCACCAACCGCCGCCTCGATCAGCGCTTCTTCGATGTGATCGCGGACCTCGAAGCCAAGGTCTAGTTCGTCGAGTGAGTATACTGAACCAAGCGGGCCGCCCACGGGCGGCCTGCGGCGTCTTGACATGCGGCCTGTGGACGATTCAAATGTGCCGCAAACCTTGGACGGCCATCTACAAACATTCACTCGGCACGGCAAAGCTGATCTCTGATCTCTGACCGCTGATCTCTGTTTATGCTCTACCGCCTCTACCAGCCCGCCGACTTTGCCGCGCTCTATGCGCTTGAGGAGATCTGCTTTCAGCCGCCCATCCGCTACAGCCGCGCGTGGATGCGCCAGCTGATCGCCAATCCTAGCTCCGCCACCTGGATCGCCGAAGACAACAAAACGATGGCCGGATTCGCCATCGTCGAGTGGACCGCTGTTGCCAAAGGCGCCGTTGCCTACATCCAGACCATTGAGGTGCACCCCGCGTTGCGCCGCCGCGGCATAGCCGGCGAGCTGCTCGGCCGCGCAGAAAACTCGGCATGTGCCGCGGGAGCGGTCGCCATCTGGCTGCATGTGGATCAAGAAAACTCCGCCGCCATCCGCCTCTACGAAAGCCGCGGCTATAAACGGAAGGGCAGGGAAGAGCACTACTACGCGCGCCACCGCCCCGCGTTTGTCTATGCTAGGTCGCTTAAGGAATCGAAGGCCGCAACTCATCCCTGACCTTTAATCCTCGGCCCCCGTTCCCTAGTCCCTAGTCCCTACGTCCCTTAGTCCCTATGTCCCTTAGCCCCTAGTCCCTACGTCCCTCATTGCGCGTCCGCGCTCTTGATGAACGCCGCCACGCGGTCGTGAAGCTGCTTCACGCACTCATCGCGCACATAAACCATGTGCCCCGACTCGTACCACGCGTATTGAATATTCTTGGCCAGCGACTGCGGAATCGGCAGGTGCTTGTCTTCGTACTGAGCGGCGAAAAACGGCGTGGCCAGGTCGTAGTAGCCGCCATTCACCAGGATCTTCAGCCGCGGATTGGTCTTCATCGCCTCCGCCAGGTCTGTGCTCACGTTCACGCCCATGGGGTCGCCGTGGTGGACCCAGTTCCATTGATGTTCCACTGCCCCCAGCTCCGGCTCGTAGGTCTGCCCTTCGCCGTACTTCAGGTCCTGCCGCACATACTGGTTGAAGAGCGCGACGTACGCCGACGAAATTGCCGTCTCCTGCGGATCGTACTCGGCGTTCTCGCTCAGCGGATCGAGATTTGGCCCGGAGAATCGCGTGTCCAGGCGCCCTGTCGTCAAGTCCTCCGCATCCTGCAGCGACTTTGCGAACTCCGGCCCGCTCACGCGCAGGTTGGCCTTGAGAAGGTATTCGACGGGCAAGCCGGTGTACTCGTGCAGTTTCTCCGCCGTCTGTTGCTTCTCTTGGGCGCTCACATCGGTTCCCTGCGCCAGAGCATGAGCGTATGGACCCATCGCAAAGTCCTCCATGTCTTTCAACAGCGGCTCCAACGCGGCCGACTGGTTGGGCAGCTTCTTGTGGTACCACGCTGTGGCGGCAAACGTAGGCAGCGCCAGTTCGTAGGGCAGGTCCACGCCCGGATTGTGCAGCGGATCGTCGATGTCGGTGGTGAAGTTGAAGATCTGCGACAACAACATCACGCCGTTCAAATCGATATTCAGTTTGTTCTCCAGCAAATCGGCCAGAACGGCCGACCGCGTGGTGCCGTAGCTTTCGCCAAAGATAAACTTCGGCGAGTTCCAGCGGCCATACTTCGAAATGAACCGCGCGATGAAGCGCGCATAAGCGTTCGCGTCGCCATCCACGCCCCAGAAGGCTTTCTCGGCGTCCTTTCCCATCAGTTGCCCGAAGCCCGTGCCCGGTGCGTCCACGAACACCAGGTCGCTCACGTCGAGCAGGCAATTGGGATTGTCGACCATGGTGTACGGCGCGGCGGGCAGGTGCGTGTCGCCTGCCGTTATCACATGCTTCGGCCCCAGCGATCCCATGTGCAGCCACACCGTCGAGCTGCCCGGTCCGCCGTTATAAAAGAACGTAATCGGCCGCTCCTCGGCCTTCGCGTCCTTCTTGAAGTACGCCACATAAAACATTCGCGCCACCGGAGTTGAATCCTTCGCATCTTTGGGCGCGTTGAGCGCAAGCTGGCTTCCCGGCTGGGGTTTTCCGTCCGCTCCAAGCTGCGCATCCTGCTCATCGGTTGAGCCCACCGTGATGGTCCCGGCGATGGCCGTGTACGCGATATGCTGCCCGCCAACGTCAACGGCGCCTTGCGTCGTGGAATCGGCAGGCGGAGCCGGCTCGGCGGGTTTGGCTGCATTCTCCGGGGTCGCCGGTTTTGCGGCCGCCTTATCGTCCTGGGCGCGGATCGAAAGAGTGATGACCAGAATCGCCGCAGCAAATAGCATGGCAAACCGCCGGCAAGATGTATTCATTGGATGGTCTCCGGTAGGGAATTTCGCGAAAGCTCAGTATAAAGCGCGGGTGGGGCACTGGGCGAAAGAGAACCATCGTCACCATTCGCCATAATCCCCAGCTCACATTCTGGCCACTGTTCGCTGACCGCAGTTCACTGCTTTTCCGTGATTCACGGCCGGCAATTGCTATCCTGAATTCGAGAGCGCGTTCGAAACGGACGCCGATTCACCAGGTATGTATTCACCCAAATTCAATCAAGTTCACGACCGCGGCATCCTTCTTGAAGCTATGCGGGCTTATTCGTTCGCAACGCTCTTCGGTCCGGTGCCTGGCGAGCCTTCGGGCGCGAGCGCCGCGGCAACCCACCTTCCGCTGGTCGTCAAAGATGAGGGCGAGCACGGCCTTCTTGTAGGCCATTTCGCCAAGGCCAATCCTCATTGGCAGGCGCTCGCCGGCCGTGAAACCCTCGTCGTCTTCGCGGGGCCGCACAGTTACGTTTCCCCGGCCCTCTACACGGAGCATCTCTCCGTCCCTACGTGGAACTACATCGCTGTTCACGCAACCGGCACGCTCTCGCTCATTGACGACGAGCCCGGCAAAGAGGCCCTCCTCGCCGATCTCATCGCCACGCATGAGCCTGCCTATCTGGAGCATTGGCGCGGACTGCCCGAGGGTTTTCGCCGTACCATGCTCGCCGGCATCATGGGCTTTCGCATTCCCATCGCGCGCATCGAAGGCAAATTCAAACTCAGCCAAAACCGCGCGCCCGAGGAGCGCCGCAATGTCCATGCCGCCCAGTCCGCAGGCTCGCCCGATCAGCAGGCTCTGGCGCGGTGGATGGAACGTTTGTTGGGCGCGAAGCTCCAATCCTGACCTTCGTGCCGCATGGTTCCCGGAACTTCAGCATTTGGTATACTTGCGGGTGTAGGAACCGTGCGGAAGTGGTGAAATTGGCAGACACACCATCTTGAGGGGGTGGCGCCCACAAGGCATGCGGGTTCAAGTCCCGCCTTCCGCACCAAACAGATTCGCGTCCGGGCTGACGGCGCTTACGCGCCTCCTTCCGAACCCGCTTGGAAAGCAGTTGAAGAAATGCAGATTCTCTTCTATTTCGTGATTGTCCTGCACGTGCTTGTGTGTTTCTTTTTGATCGGCGTCGTCCTGCTGCAGCAGGGCCGCTCGGCCGATCTAGCCGGCGCCTTCGGCGGCCAGGGTTCGCAGACCGCATTCGGCCCCCGCGCCGCGGCCAATGTGCTCACCCGGCTCACCACATGGTCGGCAATTATCTTCATGTGCACGTCGATCTGTCTTGTGGTTCTCTTTGTGCGCTCCACGGGCTCGCACTCGGTTCTGGAAGGCTCCCACACGGCGCCGGTCAGCGCCCCCGCCAAGCCGGGCAAGTAACGGCGCAGGTGTTGCCGTAGTTCAGCCCACCTCTCGAGAGAACGCGCAGGAACTTATTTCGCCTCGTCCTTCTTTTTGGCGTCGGGTTGCTCCACAGGTTTGGAAAGATGCAGCTTGCTCATCTCCCTGGCTCCGACCGCGGGGTCCATTTGCGTGACTTTGATGCCCGTGGCCATCGTCCCCGACGTCCATTTCAGATAGTAAGTCTTACCCGCTTCCGCCTCGAACCGAATCCTCTCGTTCTCCTTCTTTGTGGCGTCGTTGACCGCAGCGCCGGCTGCCGTGAAAATGTCGACAGTGTACATCTCCGGCAATCCGGTCACGACCACTGTGCCTGGACCCACCTCCAGGCCCGCATATTCGCCGTTTTTCAGATAGGCCAGATAAACGCCATTGACGTAGAGGTGGTCATGGGAGGCGGAACCGGTAAACCTTCCCACGCGGTAGATGTAGACGAGAGCCTTGCCCGCCGAAGGAGCGGTCGGCGGGGGCGCTGGTTTGGCATCCTGAGCCGAAGCCGGCGTCAAGCCGCCAAAGAGCAGCAGCGCGAAGAAGGCAAGAAGGATTGTTGCGAGGATGTGGAATGCGCTTTTGGCGCGGCATACCCGAACGACTGTACCAAGCGTAGCGTTACGCATTTGAGCGCTCCTATACCGATCAACCTGAATGAACAAAACAGATGCCCTGTTTTGCGATAGCCGAAGGATAGTCCTGTGGGAGATCGTGTCAGTGAGCCGAATCACAAGGAGCCATGACAAGTGGTGAGGGGTTACAGCTTGAGGCGAACGAGCGAGAGTGTACCCCTGGTGGCAGATTGTCGGCTAAACCGGCGGCATGGCATCCACCACGGGCACGCCCGCCGGCGGGGTGAAATGGAAGGTGTCCGCTGGAATTTCCGCGTCGGGCTGCTCGCCCGTAAACGTGAACCGGGTGATGGCCCCGTCGGCCTCTTCCACTTCAATCGCTGTAATTGCGCCTGCGGCCGTTACGGTCAGCGTCAGCCGCGTCACGCGCTTTTCCTGGCCCTTGGGCTGGCCGGTGAGTGTGAAAAGCCCGTTGGAGACTTCAGCAAGCTTCAGCCCGGTCAGCTCCTTTTCCAGCTGCGTGTGGCCCAGCAGAAAGCGCAGCGGCGAGCGCAGGTCGTCCAGCTCTTTTGCTGGAATGCGCTGCACCTGTGCGTCGCCCTTGGTGTAAAACCACGCGTATTTGCCGTCGAGCAGGAAGATTTTTCCGGGCGGCGAACTGTACTGCCACAGCATGTGGCCAGGCTTGCGCAAAAAGAGCGTGCCGCTTTCTGTCCGCGTCATGCCGAGCCCAGAATAGCTCTCAGCGAACCTGGCCTTCAGCGAATGCAGTTGATCGTAATGCCGGTCGACACGCGCGGCGAGCTCGCGCGCGGTAGGCGGCGAGATCGCCTGCTCAAAGGCTAGCGGCGCGCAAGCGCCAAACGAAAGCAGAGCCAGGGCGGCGCAAACCGGAACACTGCCCCAGACGCGCCTGCGAGTTCCCGGCGTCATTGCAACAACTGCGTGCAGTTGGTGCCGCCGGCGGCATCGTACTTGGGAGAGCCGCCGTTCTGGTCGCTGCAGAAGCCGCGATTCCCCGTCTTTCCAATAGCCTCCGGAACAGCGGTGACCTCAAATCCGGTAATGCGATCCGTTCCGTTGACCGTGACTTTGGAGCAGTTGGTGAGGCTGAAGATGTAGCCCGACTTGTAGCCGGAGGCCAGATCGGCCTGAATCAGCTCCGCGGAGGTCGGCGTCGGAGGACTACCGGAGCTGGGGTCGCCGCCAAGGGCGGATAGCGTGCAAGCGTAGCCGTTGGCCGGATAGGAGGTCTCGTACTGAATCTCCGCCTTGATGATGGCCTGTACGGAGTTGATCGCCGATACCTCGTTGGCGTGGATCTTCATCACCCCGATGGTCGGGATGGCCATCAGCATCAGGATGAGGATGATGGCGATGACGATCAGCAATTCCATGAGGGTAAAGCCGTTGGGCAGGATAGAACAGCGCGCGCGATTGCGGCAGGAGAGCGAATACTTTCGATTCATGGGGTTCCCAGAGCCTCGCGAAGCAGGCCGGTGTTGTCCGGCCCATCCGTCAAAATCCTACAACGGAAAGACGCGAAAGGGAAATGGAGCGCTCGGAAAGACAGGGAATAGCCAATAGGGAGTAGCCAATAGGAAGTAGCCAATAGGGAGCAGCCAGTAGGGAGTGGCTAATAGGGGGTAGGAAATCGATGGCTGCTATGTTCGCATCGCACAAGCGTTCGCAGCCTCAGTCTGCGTCCCAGCCGATCCAGCGCCGGCTTGCGCCCGGAAAATGTTTGCGGCTACCCCAGCGGCAGTGTTTTTCTACTCCCTACTGGCTACTTCCTACTCCCTGCCTTTAGCACGCCAGCCTTGCCCGGCTCAGCTTGACGCCGTCCAGCCGCCCCAGCAGGGTCACGGCGATGCTCTCCGGCTCAAAGAGCCGTTGCGCCATCCTCTGCACCTGCGCGGCATCCACTGCGTCAATGCGCGCGACGATCTCATCGGCTGTGAAGAACTGGTGGAAGTACATTTCCTGGCGGGCCAGGTTGGCCATGCGCGAGTTCGAGCTCTCCAGGCCCAACAGGATGTTGCCCTTGAGTTGGTCTTTGGCGCGGGTCAATTCTTCGGCGCCGATGGGTGTCTCCTTCAGGTTGCGGAACTCGGCCAGAATCAGGTCCACCACCTCCAGCGATTTTCCCGCCGAGGTGCCCGCAAAGACGCAGAGATTGCCTGTGTCGCGGTAGGGGCTGAGGTCGGAGTAGACCGAGTAGGCCAGGCCGCGTTCCTCGCGAATGGTCTGAAACAGCCGGGAACTCATGCCGCCGCCCAGGATGGTGTTCAGGATCGCCGTCGCGTAACGATTCTCATCCGTGATCGGCGGCGCAGGCACGCCCAGGCAAATCTGCACCTGCTCCAGAGCCTTCTTGTTGCGCAGAATGATGCGCGCGCTGGGCTCCGGGGCCGAAGTCTCGTGCAGCGCCTCGCCGCCTTCGAGCGCGGAAAACTTCGCTGCCACCGCCTCTGTAAATTGGTCGTGATCCAGATTGCCGACCGCGGAGAACACGATGTTTCCGCCGTGAAACCGGTCGTTATGGTACGCAAAGAGCTGTTGCTGGCTCAACCGGCCCACCGTCTCCGTTGTGCCCAGGATCGGCTTGCCCAGTGGATGCCCCTTCCAGAAGCTCTGCGTGAACAGTTCGTGCACCAGCACGTCCGGATTGTCCTCGTCGATCTTGATCTCCTCCAGAATCACGCCGCGCTCGCGCTCGATGTCGGGAAGCGCAAATATGGGGTTCAGCACCATGTCGGTCAGTATGTCCAGTGCGATGGGCACATGGTCCGACAGCGACTTCACGTTGAAGCAGATGGTTTCCTTGCTGGTAAAAGCGTCCAGGTTGCCGCCTATCGAGTCCATCTCGCGGGCGATTCTTTGCGCGGAGCGCGAACGCGTACCCTTAAAAAGCATGTGCTCCACAAAGTGCGAGATGCCGTTCATCTCCGCCGCCTCGCAGCGCGAGCCCGACTTGATCCACACCCCCATGGCCACCGAACGCAAATAGTCCATGCGCTCGGTCAGGACGATCAGCCCATTGGGCAATACGGTGCGGCGAAGGTTGCGCTCAGCGTTCATAGCCATCCTGTCGAACTTCGATTGTAGGACAACTGCGGTTGATTGGCGTCGCTGTGGTCGCACCGCGTATGGGGAAGAATTCTTTACGTTGCTACAGCCTGAAGTGCATCAACAGCTAAGATACTCCTATAGCGGGTCTCCTGCAGGTGTAGATCAAGGCACAATCGCTAAGTGGCTTTTTCATCAAGA
>PMYE01000075.1 GCA_003171315.1 Acidobacteriaceae bacterium | reverse complement strand
ATGTAGAATGTTTTGTATAGCTATCCAAATTTATGTACCAGGAAAATCCTTCAATTTTCCTCTTGACAATATAGCTGAAAGCAGTGTATCAGTTGATTCGCTTGAAATTTTTCAAAGCCATGCTAAACGAATGAAGTTTCTGTATGGCGATTTCCGAAAGAAAAAAGCCTCGTCATCCTAAAGAAGTTGTCGAGGCTGGAAATGATTGCGCGATGGCATAGAAACAAGACTGCCATTCTGCCTGAAGTCCCCACTTAATCTGCTTTGTGACGCCCAGTAGGGCGATCGAGAATACTGCGCCCAAGATTCTTTGGCCGCGGAATACTCGTGGAATAGCCACTTGTGGTTGGCGGACTAGATGGAAGCTAGGACGTTTAGGACACATTGGCTGGGAATTTCGAAGGGGAAATAGGAATTAGCAGCGTCGATTTCAAATCGTCGCAGTCCAAGAAAGGATTTTTGTGAAAAACACACGCAATCGTAACTACTTGCTTTTGGCGCCGATGCTGGCGGTCGTTTTGCTGACTGCTGCCTCTGCGCACGCGGCGATCGCATTTGTGCAGGTCAACGCCGGAATGGCTTCAAGCGCCAGTTCCGAAGCGCTCGCCTTCAGCTCCAACACCACGGCCGGCGACATCATCCTGGTGGGGTTCGATATCGCCAGCGGGGCAACGTTTTCCTCAATTTCCGATTCGCAGGGGAACACGCTCAACGAAGTCGGCAGTCAGTTGACCACTCCGGCTGGATCCAAAAGCCGGCTCTATTACGCCAGCAATATCAAGGGCGGCGCGGACACGGTGACCGTCCATACTACGGCCAGCGCCAGTTTTATTAAGGTGCAGGTAATTGAATACTCGGGCGTGAGCACAAGCACTCCGATCGATATACAAGCCGGCGCCACGGGCAGTGCCGGTTCCGCTTCCGCCGGCGGACAGACGACAGTCGCCAACGACTGGATCTTCGGCTTCCTGGCAAGCGACGGCACCGGTTCAGCGGGTGGGGGCTTCAACTCCCGCTCGGCCGCGAACGGCAACGTACTCCAGGACGATGCGGCCGCCGCACCTGGTTGGTATTACGCCTCTGGTTCCTCCACGAGCGGCTGGTCCATGCAGATGGCCGCTCTCGAACCAGCGGGCGCCGTCACCGAGGCGTATGCTTGCTCCACATCCTCCGCGAGCGGCAACTGCGGGTCGTACGGCGACACGGACGTCACCGATAATGCCGGTGGCAACGCCAATGTCCAGAACGACGTCTGGAACCCCCAAACCGGATGGTCGCAGACGCTGTACACGATCTCCGAGGGGAGATGGTGGGTGACGGCCAATATGGCCTCGGGCTATACGGGCGTGCAATCGTACCCCGACACGGACATCCTGTTCAGCAACTGGTCGCCGAGCGCCAACCCCACAATCAGCAGCTTCTCCTATATGTTTTCCTCGTTTGTGAGCACAGTACCAACCACCTCCGGCACCATCGAGGATTCCGGCTACGACTTGTGGTTCAACAGTTACGGCGCTGAAGTGATGATCCAGAACCAGGTCGTCAACCGCAGCGCCTGCACCCAGTACATGACCGTACTGGCCACCAACCTCACCTTTGGCGGGTCGTACGGCGTCCCGACAAATACATGGAACCTGTGTCGAAACGGCGGTGCGGGTTCGGAACTCGTCTTCCAGTGGGTCCCACCGCAGTCCACCTCGACGAATTTTGGCGTCACCTCCGGGACCGTGGACATCTACGGCATGCTCGCCTACCTGGGGACCAACGGGTACCTGGCGTCGAGCTCCACGATTACCGCGATCCAATACGGCTTCGAAATTGGCAGCACGGGCGGCGTGGCAGAAAACTTCTACGTGGACGCCTTCTCGCTTACCGCCAGTCACTAAGCGGGCAGGCACGGTCAGCGCCTTGCTGACCGTGAGTGTGTGGGTGACCGTGGGTCCCAGCTTCACCCTGCCCGGCGCGATCTCCGAGCTTGCTCGGAACCGCCGGGCAGTACATTCAGCGGGAGTAGGAATCATGGTCACCCATAACCCCCTCCGCGGTCCGGACGAGCGGGTCTTCCGTCCACCCGTGCGCCGACATGTAGACTTTGCACGCTTCGCAAGAGGTTTTCATGGAAGTAAGCTTCCCCAGTGAATGCCTGCGAAATGTCAATCTCCGATACGACGTGGCCAGAGCTCCCAACTGAGCGATGAATGGATTCGAAGGGTCTCTAGGCGCGACGCTCCAGCCGCCATAACGAATAGGGCAAAGAACAAGACCCCGTAGCTCTCAAGCCCTGCAGCCAGGCAAAGAAATGAACCCATAGCAAAGAGGGGCAGCTCGAGATGAAGCCGGCATTGTATTCCCACGACCGGCTTCGCCTCGCGCCAATGCTCCTCAAACGGCGACACCACGGTCAGCCGCCGAAAGCCGAAGTTCGCCATGGCCCGCGCCGCCGCTCCTATATTGAGGGGATTGCGCGGCTCGACCAGCACCACTTCGATGCGTTCGCGTTGGGATTCGGGCGGCAAGTAGTCATTCTAGCCCGCCCACAACTCAATTGCTGGACACGACTACCCTCCCGGCGTATGCTCATCTCCGAATTCCGGTCCCTCCATTCGATTTGTTTCCGCTAACGCCGTGGCAGCGCGGCGCACTGCGTCCGCCTCACGGAAGGGAGTGCCTCATGACGAATTCCATGTTCCGTCTCGTATCCGCCGCCGCACTGCTCGCATCCCTCGCCTGGGCATCCACCGCCGCCGCGCAGGAGGAGATCGCACCGCCGCAAGGCAAAGGCCGCGTGGTCGTTTTCGTCTCCGGCATGGCAGGCCCCAAACATGACAAGGCTCTCGCCGGCGACATCGCCGCGCTCGGATACGATGTGGTGGTCTACGACGGCCGCAAGATGGAGAAGGAGCAGGGCGAAGCGCTCAGGGCCGGCGTCGAGCAGGCGCAGCAGATGCCCCACGCGCTCCCCGGTAAAGTGGCGCTCGTCGGCGTCTCCCTGGGCGGCGGATATTCCCTGGCCTTCGGCTCCAGGTGGCCCGATCTGGTCGCCGTCGATATCGTCTGGTATCCGGCCACCGTATTCCTCAAAAGAATGCCCGGCTTCATCGCCCGCGTCCGCGTTCCGGTGCTCATGTTTGCCGGCGAGGCCGACAACTTCGAGAATTGCTGCCTCATCGGCACGGCGCGTTCTCTCGCCGCCGATGCCGCGGTCGTCAAGGCTCCCTTCGAGCTCATTACCTACCCCGGCGTCAACCACGATTTCATCCCGGGAGGAATGAACTACAACGCGGCGGCCTACAGCGACGCCTTCGCTCGCACCGCGGCCCGGCTGAAAGCGGCGTTTGGCGATTAACCAGCGCACGGCCGTGCCGCCGAGCACGTCCGCCTTTCTCCGCGCGCATCGAACCTCGCCTCTATACGCCGGCCTCGTCAATGTTCTAGCCTGAAACGTGCTCCTCACCAACCCAGCCGCGGCGGCATTGAACGAGCTCAGCCAGGCGTCCATCGTGCGCTTTTCGGTCCTCGCGCTCAGCTCCATCTTTTTTCTGGTCGATCCCTTTGCCGCGATTCCTTCCTTCCTGGCCATCACCAGCGGCGCCGATTCCGCGCGTCGCCGCCGCATGGCGCGCAAGGGCGCGCTCACTTGCTTCATCGTGCTCACCTGCTTTGCCGTGGCTGGCCAGCTCATCTTCCGCATGTTCGGCATCACCCTGCCCGCCTTCGAAGTCGCCGGCGGGTTGATCCTGCTGCTCATCGGCCTGGACATGCTCGAGGCCCGGCGCTCGCCCACCCAGGAAACGTACGGCGACACGGAAGAAGCCGCGGCCAAGGAGGACGCCGGCATCGTGCCGCTGGGCATTCCCATGCTGGCCGGGCCGGGCGCCATTTCTTCGGTGATGGTTCTCGTCGGCCAGGTTCCCACGATCTGGGGATGGCAGATGGGCGCCATCCTGGGGTCGATTACGATTACCGCCATCGTGACATATTTTGTGCTGGCTGCAGCAGGCCGCGTTCGCCTGTTCATGGGCGACACCGGCATCCGCATCCTGGTGCGCATCATGGGCCTGCTGCTGGTGGCGCTCGCCATGCAGTATTTTGTGAACGGCCTGACAGATTTGGGGCTGTTTCCACGGCATTGAGGGATAACGGGGGCGGATCGGTTGATTGAGATTGTGCTACTCCACGCCAGGCGCGTAAGCAAAAATGAGCTGCCCAGAGGGCGCCCAGGTGGGGCGTCCGCAAGTGATAGATTCAATAAAGATTGGCCGCAACAACACTCTCACGCTGCCGAGGAACCCTCCATATGGGCTTGTTTCGCAAGAAGATGAAGGCAGCGCATAAGGCCATGCTTCAAGCCGAGCGCGCGGGAGGGGCGCTGATGCCCGAGTACCACCGCGCTACTCCTGAGTGTCCTCATCCGGAGCGCTGGAGCATGTACGATTCGATGACCGCCGAAGTCGAGGTCCTCGAGTTCCTTCGCACCCTCGTCACCACCGTCAAGCCCGGCCTCATCGTCGAGACCGGCGCCTTTCTGGGTGTCAGCACCCAATGGTTCGCCCAGGGCCTCAAAATCAACGGCCGCGGCCGTATTATCAGTTGCGAGTACGACCCCGTGATCTTTGAAAAGTGCAAAGAAAACATCGCCAGCTCAGGACTCTCCGATTGGATCGAGCTCCGGCAGGAATCCAGCCTTGAAATGAAGATCGAAGGCGCCATCGACCTCTTCTTCTCTGACAGTGACGTTCCCATCCGCGGTGAAGAGGTTCGCCGCTTCCTGCCTCAGATATCTCCTTATGGCCTCATCCTCATGCACGATGCATCTTCCCACCTCAAGCATGTGCGCGAAGCCGCTCTCCAACTGGAAGACGAAGGCCTCATCTCCGTCGTCATGCTACCCACCCCCCGCGGACTCGTAATAGCGCAGAAGCTCGACGGCCGGGAGCGCCATCCTTCTAAACGAAGCGCAGCGTAGACGAAGAGCCTGCACTTCGTATCCAGGAGGGGAAGGGTGGATGCCACAACACTGGATCCGTTCCGGTCAACCACTGCATCCGACGAGTTTCCCACAGAATCCGCCGGTTTCCTCAGCCGATCCCGCTGGAATCTAACCTCTTGAAATTGCTATTCTTTTGCCCGTAGCAGACTGCGGAGTTTGAATCTTTGGTTAAGTTTGCATTGCCGGGTGACCTGTGCTACTCTAATCAGGTTGGAAGTGAGCAGTGGAGCCTCCCGGTGGCCGTGTGGCCTGCCCCGGCGGAATTAGTTTTGGGGGAAGTGGGAAGCTGGTTCGTAGGGTCGAACGTGATGCATTTTCGCACCGTTGAACCCCTGTAGGGAATCCCACAGAGAACAAGCCATTGCATGACCCGGGAGTTGATCTCCCGCGAGCCCTAGTGGTTCGAGCGATTTTTGCTGGCCGCTCTTTGATCTTTTGCGCAGTGCGAACCGTGTTATCCACAATGGTGCGGTCAGCTTTTGGCCTTGACCGGAAGCCAAGGTTTTGATAATTTTAGAAGGTTCGCGCCAAAACGCCGAAGTACGCTGAGGGAACGCGGAATGTCGGTGTTGCGCACCAAGTTCGAGGACAATCCCGGGCGCAAGCCTGGGCCGGGCGCGAGTCCGGGCCTCGATCCAAGGGGTACCGCTCAGGCGGACCACCCTCAAGGATCTTTGACAATTGGTTGAACGTGCCAGTCGTGAGATGCGATCGGGTTTGGCTCGATCATTCTCACAAGGTAAGGTGCCCAGCGCTCCTTTCGAGAGAAAGTTGCGCGGGGCACGGTCGACCCGTCCGACCTCCGTCGGAGCGGGAAGACATCAGGCTTCAAACGAGAGTTTGATCCTGGCTCAGAATCAACGCTGGCGGCGTGCGTAACACATGCAAGTCGAACGAGACAGTGGAGCAATCCATGAGTAAAGTGGCGCACGGGTGAGTAACACGTGACTAACCT
>PMYE01000168.1 GCA_003171315.1 Acidobacteriaceae bacterium | reverse complement strand
TGCGCGAGGTCATGGATATCCGCCAGGCCTCGGACTACCTCGGCATCTCGCCCGACACGCTGTACAAGTACGCCTCGGAGGGATTTGTGCCGGCGTTCAAGCTGGGCAATCGCTGGCGGTTCAAGCGGTCGCGGCTGGATGAGTGGATGGACCGGCAGAGCGAGCTGCATGCGGGCGGCGAAGTGGACGCGAGCAAGAAGAAGCCGGTGCAGCGAGAGGCAGCGTCTAGCCTCTAGCTGCTAGCTTCTAGCTGTCAGCCTTCAGCTCTCAGCTTGTTGGTGCGGTGTTCGTTGGGTTCCCGACAAGACTCGACCTCGGACCTGTTTTCGTCAGCTGATGGCTGGGCGCTGTTCATCGTTTGCTGTGATAAAACTAAGCGGGTGGACCACTTCCGCCGCATGGGCGCGCTGCGCCGCAAGCTGACTCGCGCCGGGCTTCCGGGCCTGCTTGTCACGCATCTTCCCGATCTCCGCTATCTCTGTGGTTTTACCGGGTCGAGCGCCGCGCTGGCTGTGACCCGCCGCGGCGGGCGGCTGTTTACGGATGGGCGCTATACCGCGCAGGCCGCGGAAGAGGTGCAGGCGGCGCAGGCGCAGATTGTTTCAGGATTGCCCGCGGTGGCGGCGGCGCAGTGGCTGGCCGCGCAGCCTGGCGTGGTAATAACAGGCTTCGACCCGGCGAGAACGACGGTGGCGGAGCTGGCGAAGTGGAAGACCGAGTTGCCCAGCCGATTGCGGCGCGGATTTTTCCAGGCCGTGCCCGCACCGTTCGTCGAACTGCTGCGCGCGGTGAAGGACGAGGACGAGCTGGAAATCATGGCGGAGGCGGCGCTGGTGGGTTGCCGTTTGTTTGAACGCCTCCTGAGCTTTCTGCGGCCGGGGATACCCGAGTTGGAGGTGGCCGCGGAACTGGAGCACCAGGCGCGGCTGCTGGGCGCGGAGGGAATGTCGTTTGAGACGATTGTTGCGTCGGGCGTGCGTTCGGCCATGCCCCATGCGCGCGCCACGGCCACGCCTCTGCCGGCGCGGGGAGTTGTGACACTGGACTTCGGTATAATCCTCAAAGGTTACTGTTCGGATATGACGCGCACCGTTTTCCTGGGCAAACCAAGGGCCGAGGAGCGGAATGCTTACCAGGCGGTGCTGGAAGCGCAGGAGACGGCAGTGGAGGCCGTTGCCTCAGGGGTCAGTTGCGCAGAGGTGGACGAGGCGGCGCGCGGCGTTCTGCGCAGGGAGGGATTGGCCGAGGCATTTTCCCACTCCACCGGCCACGGCGTGGGGCTGGAGATTCACGAGCCGCCGCGGATTAGCGCTGGACAGACGGCGCGGTTGCTGCCCGGCATGGTAGTCACGATCGAACCGGGCGCGTATTTGGCGGGCAAGTTCGGCATTCGCATTGAAGATATGGTGGTTGTGACCCGCAACGGTGGACAGGTGCTGACCCCGGCGCCCAAGGCGTTGATTGAGTTGTGAGGGCCACCGGCCGGGTACAGGCCCACGATAGTGGAGAGTTAAGGAACGAATGAAACAACAAGACATTGACGATCTGCGAGAACTGATTGAGTTCCTGAAGCAGCACGGGGTGGCCGAGTTTGACGTGGACCGGGGCGACCTGAAGATCCGGCTCAAATTCAATCCGCCGGAGAGCGCGTCAGCGGGACTGAGCGATTTGGCGCAGCTGCTGAAAGCGGCACAGCAGGGCGTGGCGCAGGCGCCGGTTGCGGCCGCGCAGGCGGGAGCGGCGCCAGGATCGGCAGGGGCCGCGGCAGAGCCAGCCGCCGATCCGGAGGCTGGGCTGCACCTGGTGAAATCGCCGATTGTGGGCACGTTCTACGGATCGCCGTCGCCGGGCGCGGCGCCGTTTGTTTCGCCTGGAGATCGTGTGGAGCAGGGCCAGGTGATCGGCATCATCGAGGCGATGAAGCTGATGAACGAGATTGAGTCGGATGCGGCGGGCGAGGTGGTGAGGTGCCTGGTGTCGAACGGGCAGGCCATTGAGTATGGCCAACCGCTGTTTGCCATCCGCCCAGCATAGCTGTGCGAAGCGGAGTTAGCGGGGTTAGCGGAGCTAGCGGCGTTAGCTGCAATTGTTCCGTTGAATAGGAAAGTATGGCGAGGCCGAAGAGCTACAGGGATCTAATAGTGTGGCAGAAGGCAATGGCGCTTACGCGGCAGGTCTATCGTCTTACTGAGAACCTACCCAAGCGCGAGGCATATGGCCTAACCGATCAAATGAGGCGTGCTGCAGTTTCAGTTGCCAGTAACATTGCCGAAGGATATGGACGATTGAGCGACCTGCAGTTTCGGCAATTTCTTGGAAACGCGCGTGGTTCGCTCTGCGAATTGCAAACTCAGGTGGAGTTGGCGACCGATTTGGATTATCTGAAAAAGGAAGATGGACGCGAGTTGATGGTGGAGGCTGCGGAGGTGGGACGCATATTGAATGGCCTAATCGTGTCATTAAAACCCAGCCCTATTGCTAAGGCTTCCGGTACTAGCTCCGCTAACACCGCTAACCCCGCTAGCCCCGCTAGCCCCGCTGACTATGTTTCGTAAGGTATTGGTTGCCAATCGAGGCGAAATCGCGCTGCGCGTTTTGAACGCGTGCCGGGAGCTGGGCATTCGCACGGTGGCCGTGTACAGCGAAGTGGACCGCGACGCGCTGCACGTCCGCTTTGCCGATGAGGCCATCTGTATTGGGCCGCCGCGCGCGGCCGACAGCTATTTGAATGTGCCGGCAGTGATTTCAGCGGCAGAGATCGCCGATGTGGATGCGATTCATCCCGGCTACGGACTGCTGAGCGAGAACGCGAACTTCGCCGAGGTGTGCCGCGCGTCGAATATCAAGTTTATTGGGCCGCCGCCGGAGGTGACGCGGCTGATGGGCGAGAAGGAAAAGGCTCGGCAGGCGATGAAGAAAGCGAAGGTTCCGATTCTGCCGGGATCGGAGGGGATCCTGACCACGGCCGAAGAGGCGGAGGCGTGCGCGAAAGGAGTGGGCTACCCGGTCATCCTGAAGGCCAAGGCCGGCGGAGGCGGGCGCGGCATGAGAATTGTCCGCGAGCCCGGGGAGTTGCCGAACCTGTTTCACGCGGCGTTTACCGAGGCGGCCAATGCCTTCGGGAACGGCGAGCTCTACATGGAGAAGTTCATCGAGAATCCGCGTCACATCGAGTTCCAGATGCTGGCCGACGAGCACGGCAACGTGGTTTCACTGTTCGAGCGCGAGTGCTCGATCCAGAGGCGGCACCAGAAGTTGCTCGAAGAGGCGCCGAGTTTGCAGGTAACGCCAAAACTGCGTGAGGAACTGGGCCGGACGCTGTGCCGGTGCCTGGGCGAGATCGGCTACCAGAATGCCGGGACGGTGGAGTTCCTGATGGACGCGAACCACCAGCTCTATTTCATCGAGATGAATACGCGCATCCAGGTAGAGCATCCGGTGACGGAGGCGGTTACCGGCGTGGACCTTGTGAAGGCGCAGTTAAGGATTGCGGCCGGCGAGCGGCTGGACGCGATTCTGCCGCCAAAGCTGGAGATGCGCGGCCACGCGATCGAATGCCGCATCAACGCCGAGCATCCGCAGCGGTTTACGCCATCGGCGGGAAAGATCACAGCGTTCAACGTGCCGGGCGGGAATGGAGTGCGCGTGGATACGGCGCAATATGCCGAGGGCGTGATTCCGCCGTATTACGACTCGCTGATCGCCAAGTTGATTACGCACGGCGTGGACCGCGCGGAAGCGATCGCGAAGATGGAGCGGGCGCTGAGCCAGTTTATCGTGCAGGGAGTGGACACATCGATTCCGCTGCACGAGGAGATTTTTCGGGATGCAGGGTTCCGGGCCGGGGAGTTCGATACCGGCTTCATGGAGCGGTTTTTGGCCGCCCGGGCCGAGGCGGAGTAGTAGCCGGCGTAAGACGCGGAGACTGGGTGCCGGACAGGAGGGCCTTTATAACAAGCTGGCCCCTATTGTCCTGGGATCGGTCACGATTCGCCCCCCAAGAATTTTCTTCCCTCGGGGGATCTTTCGCGGTATAAGGTTTGTGTTGCACTTTCTCCCAGATCCTGAGGGTTCCCGTTCTTCGTTGAGTTGGATGTTGCAGGCGCCAATTGAGAGCGCTACTGCGGTGCTGTGTCGACGGGAATTGCAATAAACCGCAAGGGAAAGGGGGATCACCATGGGATTCGATCCTGGTTCGCAACTCACGCAAACCATCACGGCGATTGGCGGGTTAGGGACCGCGGCATTCGGTCTTCTTGAAGCCATCAAGCCGGTGGTTCCGTGGATCAACTGGCTCGGGTTTCCTCGGATTGAAAAGGCCGTATCCGCGCTAGCGCCCGCTGGCACAACATTACCTGCCGCGCAACCCGCCTCGGGCGGGAGCTCATCAGCAGGGAAGGCTCAAGGGGCGAGCGCTGCTCAGGCGCTCAATGCACTGCCGCAGAGCGGAATTGTGGAGACGGTGAAATCGAATTGGGTGAACGGTAACGATTTGGCCAGCCAGAAAGCCATTGCGAAGTCCCTGATCAAGCTGCACCTGAGCTCGGGCAACGCGTATGACGTGGCCAAGGCTACAAACGTTGACGGCGCCACACTGAAGTCGGTTGCGGAGAAGACGCGAAACGGAACGAAGCTGGATCAGACGGAAAGCGACGTGTTCTCGCGCTTTGACCTGATCGTGACGGCGCTGCTGGATGACTGCTACCAGCGGGCCGACCAGTTCTACCGGAACTGGATGCGCGGACTGGCTGCGTGCATCGCAGTCATTTTGGCGCTTGCCGGGGGTCGGGTGTTGATCGGGGCCGGGTTCTGGCATAGCAGCGATGCTTGGCTGGCGTTCCTGGTCGGGTTGCTGGCCACGCCGCTGGCGCCTATCGCCAAGGATCTTTCCACGGCGCTGGCAACGGCAGTGAACACGATGCAGTTGGTGAAAAAGGCAGGGTCAAAATGAGCGTGGCGGTTCCGGACACACGGTTCATTGACTTCAGAACATCGTGGGCTGGGGGAGAGGTTTGCGATGCGCAGTTGAAGCTGTGGACCGGCGAAGACGATTTCTCGAATCCCGAGAAGGATTACGATGATTTTTCCCTCGGAGATCTTCAGAGCTTCGTCTATGGCAAGGACGTGCTGCTGGCCACGCACGGATTCAACAACAATCGCGCGCAGGGAATCGAGGCGCTCTCGCGGTGGGGAGGGTTGCTCAGCCTGCCGGCGTCGGCGGTGTTCGTGGGAGTGCTGTGGCCGGGCGACTCGGAATCCCTGCATGCGCTCAGCTATCCTGCCGAGCCGGCTCACGCCATGGACGCCGGCGGAAGGCTGGGAGCGTTCGTGGATAACAACTTGAAAAACGCAAGCAGCATCTCTTTCGCCTCACACAGCCTCGGGGCGCGAGTGATCCTTGAGGCGATCGCCTCCATGTCCCGCCAGGTGCGGCGAGCTATTGTGATGGCGGGGGCGATCGATGACCACTGCCTTACCCGGGAATTCACGGGCGCGCAGCAGAGGGTGGATTTGATCTCGGTGTTCGCCTCGAAGGAAGACGAGGTTCTACGGTGGGCCTTCCCCATCGGCGACCTGGCCGCCGAAATCATCGATCACGATCATCCGTGGTGGGAGTCGGCGCTGGGACGCTTCGGACCTGCGGAAACGCCCCAACACTACCGGCCTCCCTGCCAGATTCCGCCGGAATGGAAGTACGGACACGGCGACTATCTGCGGACGAGTCCGTCAGCCCATGGGCCGTTTCCACCTGACTGCGGAATTCCTGCGCCCGTTCCGCTCCCGCAAGGCGGTCCGGATGGCTGGCAGGGGGCATGGTCGGCGTCCCTGGTTTCGTGCCGCTTCCGGTGAAACTCGGGCTTCGCACAACTGTCTGCGCGAGGCATCGCGGATTGGAGGGATGCGCAATATTTATCGCTTTTTATTCGCTTTCCGATCTCATGTCGGCTATGCTGTGTGGACAACGTGGAGGTTGTCCGCATGGACTATCAAAAGGACTTGATCGCCGAATTCGATCGTGAAACCGCCAAGACGCGCAAGATGCTCGAGGCCATTCCGGCCGACGCCGATTTCAACTTCAAACCCCATCCCAAATCCATGAGCTTGGGCCGGCTAGCCGGACATCTGACAGATTTTTCCGGCGACTGGGCGCTCACCACACTGACCAAGGACAAGCTGGAGTTTGCGGCGGACCACAAGTGGGACCCCTACGCGCCAGCGAACAAAGCGGAGGCGCTCAAAAAGTTTGACCGGGAACTGCCGGCGGTTCGCAAGGAGCTGGCCGCAATCTCGCCGGGGAAGTGGGACGAGCACTGGCAGTTTATCTTCGGTGGGCAGAAATTCATTGACGACCCACGCCATCAGGTCTTCCGCGAGATGGTGCTCAGCCACATGGTTCATCATCGTGCGCAGATGGGCGTGTATCTACGGCTGCTCGACGCAAAGATACCGGGAGCATATGGGCCGAGTGCGGATGAGATGTAAGAAACAGGGAACAGGGAACAGGGAACAAGAAAAAGCTTCTGGCTGTCAGCTTTTAGCTCAATGAGGTGAGTTTGCGGCCGTGGCCATAGGCTGAAACGTGTCCCTTGGTCTCTGTTCTACTCTGGAAGCATGTCTTTTTCTTTTCCGAAGATTTATCCGATTGTCGATAGCGCAGTGATTCCGCAAATGGGCCGCGCGGAGTTTCTGCGGCGGCTGGGCGGTGAGCTGGCCGAGGCCGGCGTGACGCTGCTTGAGTACCGGAACAAGTCGGGAAGCGAGGCGGAACTGCTGGCCGATGCGGCGATTCTGCGTGCGGCACTGCCTGCGGGAAAGGTGAAGCTGATCCTCGATGACCGCGCCGATCTGGTGGAAAGGGCGGGATTTGATGGCGCGCACGTGGATGCGGGCGACGTGACGCCGGCGGAAGCGCGGCGGCTGCTAGGGCCGGGCAGGATTGTGGGCACATACGGCGGGACGGAAGCGCTGGTGACCGGGATTCTGAAGGAGCCGGCGGATTATCTGTCGATCGGCCCGGTGTTTCCCACGACTACAAAGCAGACCGCGAAGTCGGCAATCGGCGTGGAAGGCGTGCGCAGGCTGCGTGAAGAAGCCGGGCCTGATGCGGTGCTGGTTGCAGTGGGAGGAGTTACGCTCGAAACAGCGCCCGCGATTCTGGCGGCGGGAGCGAGCGTGGTGGGCGTTTCAGCGGCGATTTTTCGGGCGGCGGATCCAGCGCGCGAGTTCCGGCGGTGGGTGGAAGCACTCGGGTAAGCGCGAATCGCGAGTGTCCGAAAACGAGACAGCGCTGTTTTGATTTCGAGCAGCGCGCCTGTGCGGATTCCAGGCACAATGTGGGCGAACAAGACAATCTCTGTTTGAAATCGAGACATCGGCTGTCTGAATACGAGACAATTCTCATGAGAATTGGGCTGAGCAGGCCGACTCGCGCCGGAGTGCTGGATTGTCTGGAATCTCGCCCTCTGGCTAAAGCGGTCGAATTGCCAATTCGACGAGACGGTTTTTGCTGAGGTGAAGGAGATTCAATGATCTTGATTGCCGGTACAGTAAGGCTTCCTGCGGGCCGGTTGGACGCGGCGCGTCCAAGCATGGCATCCTTGATCGAGGCCAGCCGAGCGGAGGCTGGATGTCTGGAGTACTCCTATGCTGAGGACGTGCTTGATCGCGGCCTGATCCATGTAAGTGAACGCTGGGTCGATCGGGAGGCGCTCGATCAACATTTCAAAACCGCGCACCTGGCAGCCTGGCGCGCGACCTGGCCCTCCATTGGCATCGGTGAACGAGATTTGCACCTGTATGAGGTTGGCGAGTCTCAGTCAATCTGATTTCGAGGCGAATTCGGGATCACCGCGGAAGATCAAAGTTCGCCGTTGCCCTCGCGGGGAGTTGCGCTAAATGTCCGGTGCTGTATCGTATGATTGCGTAACGAGTTCCGGCGAATTTTGATTCGCCTCTGCTCCACTTATCCCCGGCGGAGGAAGCCGCTCATTGATCTCCAAACTGCTGCGCATTAAGCCCATGTCGATGCTCACGCTGGAAGCGGGCGAGCAGGGTGAGCACACGCTGAAGCGCTCGCTGGGGGCCGTGAACCTGGTGACGCTGGGCATTGGGGCCGTGATAGGCGCGGGAATCTTTGTACTGACGGGCCAGGCTGCGGCGCTTTATGCGGGTCCGGCTGTGGCGCTGAGCTTTGTTCTGGCGGGCATCACCTGCGCCTTTGCCGGGCTTTGCTATTCCGAGTTCGCATCGATTATTCCGATTGCCGGGTCGGCGTACACCTATGGATACGCCACGCTGGGCGAACTGGTGGCGTGGATCATCGGCTGGGACCTGGTTCTGGAGTACGCCTTCGGCGCATCCACGGTGGCCTCAGGCTGGTCGGACTACTTCAACAGTTTGCTGCAGCAGTTCGGGATCTACATTGCACCGCAACTGACGGCATCGACGGGGACGCATCTGGTCTTTTACCAGCATCAGTGGATGCCGGTGATGTCGCTGCCGCCGGGGGTGAGCGACGCTGGGCTGCCGCATGTGACCGCGGCCTTCAATTTGATTGCGATGGCGATTGTCATGGTGATCACGGTCATCCTGGTGATCGGGATCAAGGAGTCGGCGAACTTCAATACGGCGATTGTGTTCATCAAGCTGACCGTGGTGGCGATCTTTCTGGTGGTTGGCGGGTACTTCCTCATTCGCCATCCCCAGGTGGCGAAGATGAACTGGCATCCGTTCATTCCGCCCAGGGACGCGCACGGAAACTTTGGTTGGGGCGGCATATCGAAAGGTGCGTCGCGGATTTTCTTCGCCTACATTGGATTCGATGCGGTGTCGACGGCGGCGCAGGAGGCGAAAAAGCCGCAGCGGGATATGCCCATCGGCATTCTGGGATCGCTGGCCATCTGCACGGTCCTTTACATCCTGGTATCCATGGTTCTCACCGGCCTGGTGAGTTACAAGACGCTGAACGTTGGCGCACCGGTGGCGGTGGGGATCGACGCTACAGGCGTGAGCTGGGGCGCGCTGCTGGTGAAGATCGGCGCCATCTTCGGACTGGCCACGGTGATGCTGGTGATGCTGCTGGGGCAGACGCGCGTGTTCTACTCGATGTCGAAGGACGGCCTCTTGTGGAAGTGGGCATCGGCGGTGCATCCGAAGTTTCGCACGCCGTGGATTACCACCATCGTGTTCGGAATCTTTGCGGCGCTGTTTCCCGCGTTCCTGCCCATCGGCAGGCTTGCGGACCTGGTGAACATCGGGACGCTGCTGGCGTTCACGATCGTGTGCGCGGGAGTGTGGGTGCTGCGCGTGCGGCATCCCGAGCTGCATCGGCCGTTCAAGACGCCGCTGGTGCCGCTGGTGCCGGCGCTGGGCATCGTGTCGGCCCTTTTCCTCATGTCGCGATTGGCGGCAATCACATGGGAGGTGATGATCGGCTGGCTGATCTTCGGCCTGCTGATCTATTTCACGTATTCGATCAAGCACAGCAAGGTGCAAAAGCTCAAGAAGGCGCAGGCGGCGGACTGAGCGGAGATCCGTTCGATGCGGAAACGACGGCCTCCCTGCGCGGGAGGCCGTTTTCATTGCGGGAGGGTGGTCTTGACTGTCGGGCCGAAGTAAACTAAACTAAGTAGACTAAGTTTAACTGGAGGGGCCGTGCGGACGATCAACATTCACGCTGCCAAGACACATCTCTCGCGGCTGATCGAAGAGGTTGCGGCGGGAGAGCCCTTTGTCATCGCCAAGGCGGGTAAGCCGATGGCGCAGGTGATACCGATCGGCGCGTCGAAAAGCAAGCCGAAGAAACGGATCGGCTTTATGAAGGGGATGTACACGTTGCCGGACAACTTCGAAGAGATCGACAGGCAACTGGATAAGGAGATCGAAGAGTTGTTCCTCGGCAGGGATGCCGAATGAAGTTTCTCCTTGATACGCACTTCATCCTGTGGCTGCCGATTGGCGGCCGGGGAATCAGGCGGCCCGCCCGCGCGCTGCTGGAGAATTCCGACAACGAGTTTCTTTTCAGCGCGGCAAGTTTATGGGAGATTGCGCTGAAGCGGGCGCGTTACCGGGGCGCGTTCGGTTTCGACCCGCGGGAACTTCGCTTGCAGATGTTTGAAAACGGATACGAAGAGCTGCCTATCGTAGGTAAGCATGTGCTCGGCGTGGAAGCTCTACCTCCAATACACAAAGATCCCTTCGACCGGCTGTTGATTGCGCAAGCCATCGTCGAAGGGATCACGTTGCTTACCGTGGATGCGACGGTAGCCCGCTATCCAGGCCCGATTCGCAAGGTCTGACGCAGGCGGATCAGGCGGCCGTCTTGGCGCAGAACTCCTCGAAGGCGCGCATGAGCTCGGAAGCGATGTCCTGAGAGGTGGACTGCTCGATGACGGAGCGTTGCATGAGGTAGACGAGTTTGCCGTCGCGCAGGATGGCGACGGAGGGCGAGCTGGGAGGATGGCCATCGAAGTAGCCGCGGGCGCGTTCCGTGGCCTCGCGGTCCTGGCCGGCAAAGACCGTGATCATACGGTCGGGGTGGCTGGCGGAATTGGCGAGCGCCAGACGGATGCCGGGGCGGGCCTTTCCGGCGGCACAGCCGCAGATGGAATTGACGACGACGAGGGTAGTTCCCGGCTGGGCGAGGGCTGCGTCGACTTCTTCAGCCGTACGGGCTTCCTGGATTCCAGCGCGCACAAGCTCCTCGCGCATGGGAATCACCATCAGTTCTGGGTACATGTTTGCCTCCGGCAAGTAGCGGGACCGCGTGCTTGAGAATCGCGTAATTCGTCCAGCGCGCAGCCCGCATTGTTTTCACCGTTCCGCTGAACGAGCGCGCGGTTCCGGCGCAAGGGAAGTTGCCTGTCTCTATTTTATCGCTCACGGCCCTCGCGGTGTAGCCTTGAACCGATGCAGATCGAAGAAAGACAGCCCCTCGCCCCCTTCACCACGTTTGGCATCGGTGGGCCGGCGCGGTGGTTCGCGGAAGCTACCAGCGAAGAGGAGATTGCGGCGGCGTGTGCGTGGGCGCGCGAGCGGGGAGTTGCGCTTTTCGTGCTGGGCGGGGGCAGCAATGTGCTGGTGGCGGATGAGGGATTTCCGGGGCTGGTTCTGCACGTTGGGTTGAAGGGGATGGAGCGGGATGGGGAGGTGTTTCACGTCGCAGCCGGAGAAAACTGGGACGAATTTGTCGGGCGGGTTGTTGAGGCCGGCTGTGCGGGGATCGAGTGCCTGGCTGGGATTCCGGGCACGGTGGGCGGAACGCCGGTGCAGAATGTGGGCGCGTACGGGCAGGAGGTAGCGCCGGTCATCGAACGCGTGCGGGTGTTTGATGTGGAAACGCAAAAGTTTGTGGAATTCTCCAGGGCGGAGTGCGGGTTTGCTTATCGAAGGAGCCGATTCAACACGACGGATCGCGGGCGGACTATCGTGACGCGCGTCGATTACCGGCTGCGCGCGAATGGCTCGCCGCTGATCGCGTATCAGGATTTGAAGGCTCACTTTGCGGGCTGGGCGAAGACGCCGAGCTTGGCGGAAGTGGCCGCGGCGGTGCGCGAGATTCGGCGAGGCAAGGGGATGCTGCTGGTGGAGGGCGATCCGGATAGCCGCAGCGCGGGGAGTTTTTTCAAGAATCCGTCGGTGACGCAGGAAGTGGCGGAGCGAGTGCGGCAGGTTGCGGCAAGTTCCGGAGTTTCCGCGCGAGTTTTTCCCGCGGGCGAGGGACGCGTAAAGATACCGGCGGCGTGGCTGATCGAGCAGGCGGGCTTCGCGAAGGGCTACCGGATGGGCGCGGCGGGAATCTCGTCGCGGCACACGCTCGCGCTCGTCAATTTCGGGGATGGGCGCGGAGGAGCGAAGGCCAGGGAGATTCTGGCGCTGGCGGAGAAGATCGCGGATGCGGTCGAGGCGCGGTTCGGGATCCGGCTGGAGATGGAGCCGGAGATGGTGGGGTTCGAAAGATAGTGAATAGGGAATTGGAAATAGGGAACAAAGAACAGGGAACAGAGAACAGGAAACAGGAAGTAGGGCGCTCGCAAGGTGGAATGGGTCTGCGCGCATCCAGTGCGCGTCAGCTAATTCCCAGACGGCCGAGGAGCCGATCGCGCTCGGCGGCGAGGACTTGGACGGCAGGGCCAAGGGCAGTGAGGCGGCCTTCGCGCAAGAGCAAAACCTCGGCGCAGGTGGCGAGCGCGTCCGTAGCGTCGTGGGTGGCCATGACGGCCTGTACATGGTTCTCGCGCAGCCAAAGTTGCAAGCGGCCGAGGAGAGCGTCGCTGGCCGGGCCGTCGATGGCTGAGAAGGGTTCGTCGAGGAGAAGCAATCGGGGAGCGGGCGCCAGCGCGCGCGCCAAGGCCACGCGCTGCGCCTGGCCTCCGGAGAGATCCTGCGGGCGGCGTGACGCGAGATCGGTTGCGCCGACGAGCGAGAGCATTTCCTCGACGCGGCGACTGCGGTGGCCGCGGGGCAGGCTGCGCAGGCCATAGGCTACGTTGGCGGCGGCGTTGAGATGGGGGAAGAGCGCGGGCTGCTGGGAGACCAGCGAAGTTTGGCGATGGCCGGGCGGGACGCGGAGTCCGATGGCCGTTTCAGTGAGCGTGCGGCCGTCGAGAGCAATGTGGCCGCGGACGGGGCGGTCGAGGCCGGCCAATAGGCGCAGCAACGTACTTTTGCCGGCGCCGGATGGGCCGAAGATGACGGTCCAATCGGAGGCGAAGCGGCACTCCACGCGGAGGCGAAAGCTGCCGCGGCGCGCGTCGAGCGAGAGGTCAAGCATCGCGGCCTCCGCGCCCGCTCACGCGGCTGTGCGCCTGGGAGTAGATGACTGCGAGCGACAGGACGCTCAAGGCGAGGAGGATTGCAGCGGTGCGATCCGCTGCGGCGTAGTCGAAGTTCTCGACCTGGTTGTAGAGGACGATGGAGAGAGTGCGGGTGGCGCCGGGAATGTCGCCGCCGAGCATGAGCACAACGCCGAACTCGCCGATGGTATGGAGAAAACTGAGCACGATGGCAGCCAGAAGCGAGCGGCGCGCGAGAGGTACGAGGATGCTGGAGACCAGGCGCGCGGGACCGGCCCCGAGGAGGCGCGCGGCGTCAACGAGCGCGGTATCGACGGAGGCGAAGCCCGCGACCAACGGCTGCACGGCAAAGGGCAGGCTGTAGATGACGGAGCCGACGACGAGTCCATCGAAGGAAAAGGCGAGGGGATGGCCGAGGAGGGCGGTGATGCCGCGGCCGAAGGCGGTGCGGGGGCCAAGGAGAACAAGAAGGAAGAAGCCGAGCACGGTGGGCGGCAAAACCATGGGCAGCGTGGCCAAAGCTTCAAGAGCGGCGAGCCAGCGTCCGCGGCCCAGCACGAGAAGCGCGGCGAGAGGCACGGCGACGGCGAGAAGGATCGCGGTGGTGACCGTGGCGAGACGAAGGCTGAGAACGAAGGCTTGCCAGTCCATTGCTTCAAGGAAAGACTACAGGCTTCGCGAGGGGTCTCCCACCCTTTTTGCGGTTTTCGTTGAAAACCGCGAAAAAGGATGGGGCAACCAGCATTACCTCACCGGCGTGAGGCCGCTCTTGGCAAGCTGAGCCTGGATCGGCGGCGAGAGGAGAAAGTCAAGCAGCTTGTGCGCGGCGGCGCGCTGCCTGGTGTTGCTTACGATGACCGCGCCCTGCTCGATGGGCGGATAAAGGCTGCGCGGGACGATGAAGTAAGAACCGTCCGCGGCAAGGCGCGGGGTGAGGGCGGAAGTGAGGGAGATGAGGCCCGCGTCGGCGTTGGCGGAGTCGACGAATTGGGCGGCCTGGGAGATGTTTTCTGCGGTGACGAGGCGCGGCTTGAGGGCNNGAGCGCGGCGACGGCGGCGCGGCCATAGGGCGCGCGATCGGGATTGGCGATGGCCAGGCGCTTCAAGGCGGGCGAGCGAAGGAGATCGAGGGAGGGCGGAGGAAGCTGCGAGTCTTTCCGCGC
>PMYE01000051.1 GCA_003171315.1 Acidobacteriaceae bacterium | reverse complement strand
TGAGGAAAAAGCCACTTGAGTGTTTTCCTTCGGTCTACAGCAATTCCGAAAACGCTATAGTTCGCCGACCGGCGAGGCCGTCTTTCCCGGTGCAACGATGCCGTATTTCCCATCGAGGAACTCCTCGAGTGCGGCGGGAAGAAGCGCGGCCAGCTCCTGCCAGGTAAGAACCTTCAGGCGCACGCGCATATCGGCGCTTTTGACCGCAGCAATTACCCGAAACCAGTCTTCGCACAGGTCGGGGCGGCGTTCGTCGTGGATGACGCAGAAGCTGCAATCCGCGGCAAAGGCAGCCAGCACGCCGCGGATGAGTTGATAGCCGGCATAGCCGGGCTCGCCGGGCGGGCGAAAGACGGGATCGACGCGGGTGACGAGCGCGGGATCGCCCACGATGCTCTCGAATTCCTGCGAGTCGTTTTCGGGAAATTCGCTGGCCTGCATCCAGCGCGACGTGGCGATCTCGACGCGAGGGAGGCGATCGCGGTCGAAGACGAGGTCGAAGTCCCGGTAGGCTTCAACGATGGCGGCGGCGCGCGTCTGGAAGCCGACTTCCGTGAGTTTCGCTTCGACCAGCAGAGAACCGAAGCGCATATCGGCCTCGGTGCGGTCGAAGCGGCCGTTGGCGAGGGGAACGCGGGCCTTCCAACCGAAGATGGGGACGGCCTCATCCTCGACGCCAAGCGCATTGCGGATCGCTGCGGACTCCGCGACTCCGGGCGTGCAGAAGATGTTCATCAAGAGGGCATCAGAGCTCATCGAGGAGTCCAGCTCGCGCCAGCGGCGTGTGGGGTCGAGTTGCGGGCGCGGCAACGAGCGCGCCGCTTGCGCGTGGACCTTGTTGAAGCGGCGCATCCATTCGGGGCGCGCGGCGATGGCGGCGTAGGCGGCAGTGAAGAAGTTCCCGTGGCAGCTGCCGTCGGGTTCGTACACAATCACCGGCGCGCTTCCGTAGCTCTCGACATGGGCGCAGCCGCGCGCGTAGACGCGATTGCGGAGGGTTAGCTCCCGACGAAGCTGCGTAGCATACGAACCTGTGGGTATCACGTCAGCACGGGAACATCCGTCACGCCGGCGACACCGAAGACGCGCCGGTAGCGCTCGGCTTCCCTGGGATCGCCCAGCGCTTTGGAGTAATTGTCGGAGAGCTTGACCGCCGGCCTGCCGTCCACCTCGGTGAGCTTGCAGACCAGGCCGACGGGATTGAAGCCGTCGTCGCCTTTCGGGTTGCAATTGCGGAAGTCGTTGGTGAGCAGGGTGCCCCAGCCGGCGCTGAAGCGGATGCGGCGCTCGGGAATCCAGCGGAGGGGATCGTGAAAATCTCTGGCCGAGTGAAAATCGCCGGGCGAGGCGCCGTTTAATAGGGTTCCGGCGAAGTAGGCGTGCAGGCCGAGAATCTGCTCCACATCGAGCGCGTCGCTGGCGATGAGGCGCTTCTGGCGGGGATCGCGGCCGTGGCGCTCGAGCCAGGCGATGTATTCGTCGCCGGCCACGTAAGCGTCTTTGCTGTCGATACGCTGGCCCGTCCAATTGGCCACCCAGCCGGGCGCGTCACGCAGGAATTGCGTGGTGCCGAAAGTGTCAGGGAGGAGAATGAGCAATTCGCCCTGATAACTTTGCTGCCATAGCTCCAGCAGCCGGTACTGGGCGGTTCGCAGCTCCTCGTCGTCGCGGGCGAGCGCGGCCATGGCCATGGGCAGTTCGTGACCGTTGGTGCCGATGGCTTCGAGATCGTGCTTGTAAGCCAGGTAGGCGTTGGAGGTGCCCGTGAAGCTATCGCCGAGCGTATCGCGCATGGCGTTGACCACGTACTCGTGCCAGAGAAAGCTGTGCCTGCGGCGCGTGCCGAAATCGCTGATGCTGAGATCGGGAATGCCGCGCAGGCGTTCTATCTTTTCCCAGAGGTGCGTTTTGGCGCGGGCGTAGAGAATGTCGAGTTCGAGTTCGCTCAGTTGCTTGAGGGCGGCGCGTGTCTTCAGCTCGCTGATTTCGGCGAGGGCGTAGATCTCCCACATTGATGCCCCGGACCAGAGGCCCTCGAAGCGGAGCTGAAGCTGGCCGTCGCGCACGGAGAGCTCGTATTCGGAAAGGCGGAAATCGTGCTCGAGCCAGTCAAGGAAGGCGGGTTCAAAGATGCCGCGGCGGCCAAAAAAGGTGTTGCCGGCGAGCCAGACCAGCTCGGATTTGCGAAAGCGGAGCCGACGTGCGGCCTCAAGCTGCTCGCGCAGGTCTTCCGCTTTGACAATTTCACCCAGGCGAACGGAGGAAGTGCGATTGATGAGGGTGAACGTGGCGCGCGTGCGGGGAAAGTTCTTCCAGATGAACTGGAGCATGAGGAGCTTGTAGAAGTCGGTGTCGAGCAGGGAGCGGGTGATGGGGTCCATCTCCCAGTTGTGATCGTGAGCGCGCCGGACGAGATCGATCATCACGTTGACCCTACTTTACTCGAGTTGCGCGGGAGGCAGGAAGCCGGTTGATGCTCTGTGGCGAAGGCGCCTGCGAGAGCAGGCTGGGCGGATTACGGCGGTTCTCCTGCAACTNNTTAGCGATTGTGCCTTGATCTACACCTGCAGGAGACCCGCTATAGCCGCGCGATCACATGGTTCTCTCAATGGCCGCGGCAATGGCGTCGCGCACTGAGTCTGGCAGGGCGGGCATGGCGCCGGGCTGCGAGGCCATCCAACCGCCCCACCGGTTTCCTGCCTGATTCAGAGCGGCCAGGCCGGCGCCATGCAACAGGTGATGGGCGATGGCGGCGGTAAACGCATCCCCAGTGCCGATGGCATCGGCCACCTTGACGGGGAATCCTGGATGCTCATCCCATTCGTCACGGTTGACCAACAGGCTGCCATGAGCGCCCCGAGTGATGGCAACCATTTGCAGGGCGGGAAACTCCCCGAGCAGGCGCTCCGCGGCCCAGAGCAGGTGCTCTGTGCTCATTCTCGCCGCACCGCCAGCGAAATGCCCGTTCACGGCCAGGCCCAGCAGATCAAGCAGTAGCGACGCCTCAGCCGCGTTCATCTTGACCACCGTGGCCAATTCCAGCGACTCCTGAAGCACCTCAGCGGAGTAAAACGGCGGGCGCAGGTTCACATCGAAGATGCGAATGCAGGCGGCGGGGGTTTGCGCAACCAAGGTCCGGATGGCCTGCCGCGACTGCGGATTGCGCTGCGCGAGCGAACCGAAGCAGATTGCGTCGGCCTGCCCGGCCAACTGGACCCACTGATCCGACAGCTCCAGAAAGTCCCACGCAGCGGGTTCGTGAATGGTATAGCGCGGCTCATGGTCCACGAAGCTGACCGTGACGCGGCCGGTTTCGTGGGCAGGATCAACCTGGAGGGAGCCGGTTTCCACGGGAAGGGGATCCAGGCGGTCCATGGCCTGACGGCCCAGTTCGTCGCGGCCTACGCGGCTCAGGATTGCGGCGCGATCGCCCAAGCGTCCGGCCATGACGGCGAAATTGGCCGGCGCGCCTCCCAGACTCATGCCGTCCGGAAAAACGTCCCATAACAGCTCGCCAATGCCCAGGATGAGATGCGGTTCTTTCATTTTCCTGGTCCCTATTGTCTACTTCCTGTCTGTCCCCGCCCAGCGATAGATCGAACAGCCCTCCCAACTGGTTGCCGCGTATTCGGCGTTGGGCTGGCGCTTGAGAATCGCGCGGTCGGCGACGGTATCCGCGCGCGAACGCCGGATCTGGCCCCGGAAGAGCCGCTCAAATCCCGGTTCGCGTTCCAACACGCTCTCCTGCTCGTTATTGACGTACAGGATATCCAGTTGCCCCGCCCGCTGGACAAGACTGCGGCTCCATGCGCGCAGGGTTCGCCTCAACACAGGCGCGCCAAACGGGTTAAAGAGAAAGGCTACGCAGGGGCCGGGAGGAAGAGGGAACTCGGCGGCATCGCGGCAGTGGATGCGCATGGGGGAATGCGCGTGCCCGGCGGCACGCCACAGCGCAAGATTTTTGCGGGCAATGCGCGTCAGCGTGGGGTGCAGCTCAACGCCCACGACCGCGCCAAAGGGATAGGCGCAGGCGAGCAGCATGGCTCGCCCCATGCCCGCACCAAGATCGACGAACGTATACGCGTCGATGGGCGCGAGCGGACGGCATCGCCGCCAGCGCACGATGATGCCTTGAAACACGGAAGGCGCGACGGCATAGTAGGCCGTGATATGGCGGTCGTGCCGGTGGCCTGCGCCAAGGTGCCGGCCGGCAACCAGGCCACTTGTCCGCACGCCAAATTCCAGGTCGAAAGGATGGCGGATCAGGCCGTCTTTTGCCGCGAGCCCCGGCAGGAGACGCGGGTTTGCTCTCCTTGCTTCAGCTTTGCCTGGCGCGCCAACGCTCACGTTGGAAAGTTAGCACAACAAGAGGCTCAAAAGACGATGAATTGCCAGGGAATGCGCACGAACCTCTGCTGTTGAACAAGGCGGGCAAGAGGCGCGCGTATCCCCATGAAAGCTGGGACGTTGCCTGAGATCGGATTTTTGCTTGACTCCGCTACAGCGCTTCTGCAAGACTGCGTTGGCGCATTTTGCCCTCACAACTGTTCGCCTCATCGTGGGGTTATTCCATCTTCTCTTCTGGAAAAACGCCAGATGGCGTGCAGGGAGTGCGATCAAGGAGGGATTATGAAGAAGTACTTCGCGGAGTTTGTGGGCACGTTCATTCTGGTGCTGTTTGGCTGTGGAACGGCGGTGATTGCCGGCGATAAGGTCGGCATTCTGGGCATCGCGTTCGCATTCGGGCTGGCGCAGATCGCGGCGATCTACGGGATAGGACCCGTTTCGGGCGGCCACGTGAACCCTGCGGTGAGCTTCGGTGTCTGGATCGCAGGAAGGATGTCCGCCAAGGACATGATCGGCTATTGGGTGGGGCAGTTTGTGGGCGCGATTCTTGCGGCCGGGTTGCTGTCGGTAATCGCCAGCGGAGCAGCGGGCTATAGCATCGCTGCGAATGGTCTTGGTCAGGATGGATGGGGGCCCGGCTATCAGGGCGGATACGGCATCCTGTCGGCCATCCTTTTCGAGTTTGTGGCCACGCTGATCTTCGTGATCGTGGTTCTGGGGTCAACGCAGAAGAGCGCGCCTGCGGGATTTGCCGGACTGGCTATTGGTGTAACGCTGCTGGTGATTCACATCTTCGGCATTCACATTACCGGCGTGAGCGTGAATCCTGCGCGAAGCCTGGGGCCGGCGCTGCTGGTAGGCGGCCAGGCGCTGAAACATGTTTGGTTATTCCTGGTATTTCCCAGCTTGGGCGGGATCGCGGCGGGGCTTCTGTTCCGCACCAAGGCGCTGGAAGCGAAGTAGCCGCGGCGGGGAAAAACAATTCGGGGAGCAGCATCGATGCTGCGTGGCGTGGCGCGCCATCTCGCGCACCAGCAGAAGCGGGGGTGGTGCAGCTTCATGCGCACGATATGGCCTTATTTCCAGGTCGGCCAAGAATAACTTGCCGTTATCCTTCCAATGTTCAGCTACTTATTGAGTAACTGCACAAATAGAATTCATACATTTCAAAAGTGACGTGTCTTATCGGCACAGAATCTTGCTGACCTGTCAGCAGACTGTCAGCACTAATACCGTCTCAGCGTGTGTTGCGAAGTGATTCTCTAGTACACGAAGGACAGCCCCGGTCATCTTATCGCGTAGAAGTTCTCTGCCAGGTGTAACTTAAGAATCATTGTCGAGAAGAGACCAGAAACAGAACCCAGTCGCTGTCAGCTCCTAAGGCCTTTTCAGGCGGCGTGAAACTCGCCGGACCATAGTTTCCTGTTAAAGTTTCCGCAATAGGGCGGATCTCGCCGTTTACTGGATTGAACCACTCGATTTTCAGATCGTGCCTCAGCTTGGCTAAGTCCAACGTGACTGTTCGCGCCGATGGCATGTAGACGGCCGTGAAATCGCCGTCCGGTGTCGCTGCCGCTGTGGCCATTTCGGTTCCTTCTTCATAGCCTCCAACCAAAACCCGATGGTCGAAATCCGGTTTTAATTCATACCACTTATGCGAGGTGAAGAAGTTCCGGAAATATTTCATCTGGTTGGCGCCAGGCGAATCGAGCCAATCCCGCCACCCCGTGGTAAACGTCCACCCACAAGATCCGTACATATTGCCGAAGGCGCCGGCAAGCACCGCCCAGTAAGCCTGGCGGCGGACCCGTAACGGAGTTCCGCCGCGTTGATCGTTACTTTCACCTTCGTAGCCGCTCTCCCCAAGAAAAACGGGTTTGGTGGGCGTGCGATTGTAGTCCTCGGCAAGCATAAGATACGTATCGCGGTATCCGTACGACATATTGACATCGAGCCAAGGCTCAGCCTGGAAAAACACACCGCTGGATTTCGAGCCGGCATGATAAGTCTTCAACTGGTCCGGCGCGGTTTCTTTCAGGCCGCGGGCCATTGCCAACACCTCCGGTCTCACATCTCCCGGATCACGGTCGCCTCCCAGAAGCCAAAGAATATTTTTGAACTTCCCGAAGTGCTGCCCCAAGAAGCGTCCGTACCGATAGCATTTCTCCGGACCGTTTGCCTTATACTGCGCGTGCCACATTCCGTCGTGGGCATTGAATTGAGGCTTATTCAGGCCCGCGTAACCCAGATCGGCTGCAATTAACAGAACCAACATGCCTTTTTCTTGCGCACGTTTTATCAGCCAGCCCAAGCGGTTGAAATATGCTTCATTCGGAGTAGCGAAATCGCCTGGCTTCAAAAACGGAGGATTCCCTTCGCGATCTTTTTCGGCGACGTGGTCGCTCCACTCCGAGTACGGAATGGCGTCGACAGCGATGGCGTTGAAACCTTGTTGACGCCGCTTCTCAAGGTACATTTCGGTCTCATGCCGATTGAGCTGCCAATCGATTTCCCATGAACTGTCGCCGTTAAGAAAAAACGGTTTCCCAGCTTTATCGACCAAGTAGCGCTTATTAGCGCTGACATGGAGAGGAAATTGCGTTCGGGATGAGTCCGCGCAATGGGCTGCCTTGACACCCCCTACGAACAGCAGGACGGCCAAAGCTGAAACAAAAAGACGCATCTTTTTTCCACAAATTGGCGACAAGCGGGAACTCTTCACATTCTCTCCTTGAACTATTTCGGCGGAAGCGCTCGGCCCCGCCCGGTCGCACTCGAAATTCACTGGGATTTCCTTCTGGCTTTTCCGGCCACAAGAGAATACACGCCGAGCGTCCGTTCTCCATCATTTAGCGTTTCGTTCAACGCCCGAGCCGGAGCGTGCCCGGCAGGTCCGTTACCGGAACCCAGAAGCAAGGAATTGCGCCATTCCGAAGCAATTTCCAGGGTACCTCTTTCTCGGCCTTCTTCGTTGTTGAGAATTGACGTTATCGAGTTGCGATGAAACGCAGACGCACATAGTCCGCGATCCAGCGGCCCTCGTGATCGCGCAGAGCCGGAGCCAGCAGCGCGACGGTTTCCTGAACGATCTTCTCGCGCAAATCTTCAGGCAGGGTATCGAGGACGCCGCGGCAGAAGGTATGCAACCACCCGGACATGCCAGCGTCATTGAGCGGAGTGGGGCGAGGGAAGAAAAGGATGCGCTCGACGGAGAAGCCGTGGCGTTCAAGACGGAGGGAGTAGGCTTCCGGGGTGGGGTAGTAGTTGCCGCGGTCGCCCAGCGAGGTAAATCCGTGGCGCGAGAATACGGCCGCGAAGGCGACGCGGATAGCGGCGATGTTGCCGTGGCCGCCCATCTCGGCGACGAAGCGGCCGCCGGGGCGAAGGACTCGCCGCACCTGCGAAAGCATCTCGTCCTGATCGCGGACCCAGTGCAGCACAGCATTGGAAAAGACGGCATCAAATGTGTGGTTCGGGTAGGGAAGCATTTCGGCAGGTCCCTTATCGGCCTTCACCCCGCGGGCGCGCGCCGCTGCCACCATCTCCGGCGAGGTGTCGATGCCGATGACGCTTGCTCCGGCGGCGGCGATGCGCTGCGCGAGTTGGCCATCGCCGCAGCCAAGGTCAAGGATGCGCTCGCCAGGTTGAGGCGCCAGCCACTCGAGCACGCCTCCGGCCAGCTCGGGAACAAATGCGGCGTCGCGGGCATAGGATTCAGGGTTCCAGGTTTGAGGCATGGATTGTTCTCAAGTCCAGTGTCGCTCAAGAAGAGCGTTTCTGGAAAATACCGCGCTGTGAGCGGCGTCAATGCCCGGTATGGCGGGCTGTAGGCGACCCATCAAAGGTCCAGGCAGAGCTACGGGGCTCTCGCGCGGATGGCGAGTTCGATTCCCGATCGATCAAACGACGGTGAGACGAAGACCTGAGGCATGCGGAACAAGCGCGGTGAACTTCCCGTCCTTGAGATAGCCTGGCTGCGGCGATCGCGTGATGTGGGCCTCGCGGCTGTCAAGGGCAGGGGCGTGCAAGGCCGCGCTCTCTACTGCTCCTGTTCTGCCGGCTCCAAAATCGAGGCGCAGCGCAAGATCGTTTTCCGCATCTTTGTTCAGGACGATGACGGATGTTTGCCCGCGCGTGAGTTTTACGGCATAGGCAGTGGCGTTCACTCCCGCAGCCTGAATCTTGGAGGAGAGATCGGCCTGGATGAATTCGCCTCCACTGAGCGAACCGGCAAATCCGAGGCCATAAGCAACCGGCTGCAAAACGTAGGCCGAGCCGAACGATGCAATGGGCGTATAGAACGGATGAGGGTGGGCTGCAATTTGCTCCGGGGTTGCGCCTTGCTCCTTGAGGAGCTGGTCGCCGGGGAAAAACCCTCCCACGGAATTGGCCACAAACATGCCGCTGCCGCCGTGCAGATTGACCCCGGAATAGCTGTTGCCGGCGAGCAGTAGCGAGTAGTCCGCTGCCCAGAGAGCTGCCGCAAAGACGTCGGAGACTCCGGGCTTGCCTCCGCGATAGCAAGTGTTGCCCTCGGTCATGCGGATGCGGATACCCATCTTGGCCGCGGCGGCGGCCGCGGTATCCGCCATGGTCTGGACCTTGGCCATCGTAGCGGGCTTGAGCAGGTTAGGGATGCTTACATCGGGATTCGTGGCCGGCCCGCTGAAGTAGTAGTGATGAGTGAGGGTGGTGACGTGGGGTGGATTCTCGACGGCGCTCCATTGGCCGGCGATTTGCGTCAGCCAAGACATGTTGGAGGCGATGTCGGGCATTCCGAACCTGGCGTCTTGGACGCGAGCGCCGATGGCGCGGGCAAGCGTGAGCCACTGGTTCAGGTACGCGCCAGCGGACCAGGTTTGAGGATCGCGCAAATGCCCGCCAAACAAGTCGGCCTCGTTTCCGATCTGAAAGTACTGCAAGCGGGGCCCGAGAGTTTTAGCGACGAATTCGGCTTCCTGGGCGGCGCGGCCGGGCGTATTGGTTCCCATGTTTATGCCATAGAGGCAGGTCCATCCGGTTGCATCGAGGAAGGCCGCCAGGTTGCGCACGGCTTCAGGAGTCACGGCATAGTACAGGGGCTTAGGCTCGCCTACGACTTCGCGCGCGCGCGGGTGTTCGGGCTCAGAAGAATCGGGAGTGGGTTTCCACCACGCGAACTCGCCGGTGTTGCCGCCAAGGCGCAAGACGCCTCGGGGGGCGAGAGCTTTGAACGCGCGAACCAATCCGGTATTCCTCGCCGAAAAGAAGGCAGGGCTGGAGAGCTGCGCGACTTCGTAGGAGAGGCCGACAAAGTCGGCGGGCATAAGGGGCCCCGTGGCCTCAGGCGGGATGGAGAGAGTGACCGGAGTCTGCGATTGACCCTGCGGGCAAAGGCGAGTTGCAGCAACAGAGAATGCGGTGGCGGCAAGAAACCGGCGGCGGCTGATGGTAGTCATCGGGACTCGATGAGGAAACGGGCTCCAACAATTTCGGTTTTCATTCTAAATGGACTGAACCGGCAGGAGGGTGAGGTCGTCGACGAGGCTAGCCTCTTTTTGCACGAAGGGCTCGCCGTAGCGGACACCGGCGAGCAGGCCGTAGTGGCGGGCCTCGGCGAAAGTACGCTCACGAATCTCCTCTTCGGGAACGAAGAGTCCCGTACCGGCGGATTGGTTGGCGTACTGAGAGCGGTAAGCCATAAGCGCCAGATGACGCTGCTCGATGAAGGGCGCGATGTCGACGATGAAGCTGGGCCGGACGTCGGCGTAGAGGCTGGCGTAGACAATCTTGAACGGGCGATGCGGCGCGGCGCCCGTCTCTACTTTTTCCAGGCCGGAAAGGAAGCAAGCTTCATAGCCAAGCGTAGCCGTTATGGCGTGATCGGGATGGCGAGCCCGCCAATAGGGCAGGATAACGACACGGGGACGAAGCAGGCGGAGAATGCGGACGATGGCGATGCGATTCTCGAGGGTATTTGCGACTGCGCCGTCAGGCAAGTTGAACGCTTGACGCCAGCCGACGCCGAGGATGCGGGCGGCTTCATTGGCCTCGCGCACGCGGTCAGCGGCCGTGCCACGAGTTCCGGCCTCGCCCTGTGTCAGGTCCAGGATGGCGGTACGCAGGCTACGCGCCGCCATGCGCAGCAGGGTTCCTCCGCAGGTCTGTTCCACGTCGTCGCGGTGAGCGGCGATAGCGAGGACATCGGCGCGGAAATCGAGTGCCTCGGCGGGCATGGGAATCAGTAGACGGTATTGTTGGAGTCGCTGGTTGCGTCCATGTAAGCCACGTCGTAGGCGGTGCCGGTCACCGCCACGTATTGGTTGTCGATTGCCAAGCCGTCCGTGGTGGAGTAGATATACACCTGTCCGCCCTCGGCAGTGTAGATCTTGTGTAAGCCTGTGACTGCGGCAATGCCTGTGGCGTCGCCGATGTATGGCTCGATTAAGACGACCTTGTTCGTGGAGATGTTGTACATCGTCAGGCAACCGTAACCGCCCGTGGGGTCAGTGGCGTAGCGGACGCCAGTGGTGCATCCGGTCATGGCGATCCAGAGGGTATTGTCGTCGGCCTCGAGCATGCGGCTGCTGGCGCCGGGTTGTCCATCGCTGATGGCCACCGGACTGCCCGCCGTATTGTTGCTCAGGTTGACCACGGTGAGATTGCCGGCAAAGAGCGTTTGCCCCTGCACTTGCTGAGGCTGCTGGCCGACGACGTACATGGTGGAGGAGTCGACCAAAGCGTTGCTGGCTCCGCCCGGGATGGGGATGTTCGTCATGGGCGCAGTATGGGAGTTGGTGCAGGGCGCGACGTTGCAGGGCAACAAGCCGGACTGCTGGCCGAGAAGAAAGATCGTGGGCGCCATCGGCACGAGGGAGATGGACGCCTGAGAACCTCCGCACTCGGGACCGCAATTGAGGATATAGGCGGTGCTGCCATCGGACGAGAAAACGGCCTTGACGGGGCGGTCGAAGATGAGTGGAGCGCCGTAGTAGTTGCCGGTTGCGTCGATCTGGTCGGGGCTTTGCATTTGAAAGAGGCACCAGGCCGGCGCGTTCTGCGGTTCGCAATCGACGGCGGCCTTGGGCCAGGTTGAAGGCCCGCCGGAGTAAGAAATGGTCTGTGCGGCCGTGAGTTGCCGCGGATAATAGGCGTAGTTGGAGTTCTGGACAAAGGCGAGGGCGACGGAGCCTCCGGGGTTCACACTGACGCGGTACACGCCGGGAAGACTGAGGGCTGTCGAGAAGCCGAGGCTTTGATTCACAGCGGTGAAGACATGAGAGGCCTGGCTGGCAGCGAAGGCGTACGCCTGGCTGCGCGTGATGAAGATGCTGGACGACAGGCCGTTGAGTCCGGTGACGATGCCGGAGGTTTTCTCTTTGGCATAGCTGATCTTGGTGAGAGTGCCGTCGCTGGAACCGTAGATGGCGCCGAATTGCTCTTCGGGCAAATTTTGAATGCTGATGGGCAGCGTGGCGCCGAAGCCGGAGACGTAGAAGGAGCTTGGCGCGCCGGTGTAGCCGAAGCGCTCGTCGTAATACGCGTCGACGATCTCAAGTGTTCCATGGTTCGCAACAGTGGGATTCTGGATGGCAATCATGACGCGGTTGACTAATCCGCTGGGGGGGAGCGTACGGCCGTCAAAGTAAGAGGTGGTGCCACAACCGGCCAGCGCGGCGGCGGCCGCCAAAGCTGCACAAGCGCCGATCCAAAGACTTTTCTGCTTCAAAATTGCAACCCTCGGCCGATGGAGCGGAAGAATCCGCAACCACGACGAATCAATGGCGTTAAGGACTCACGGAACAGCCGGGAAACACGCAGGCGCAAGCCGGTTTCCATGCAGGTTATAACTCTCGAAGTATAACAAAGCGACCCAGCCCCCCGGCGTGCAAGGCCAACGGTGAGAATGAAGCTTAAGGGATGGAGGCGCTGCCCGCTCTGAATTTCCGAACCGCTTCCGTGGGCACGGCCGGTCCACGGTTGCATAGGCGGTTTGCAGGCTGTCCGATTCCGGCTACAAAATGGCCGGCAATGCGGTAGCATGACAACAGAATGACCCGATTTGCCGAGATCTTTGCCGACCGCTTCGTGCTCGCCGACGGCGCCATGGGCACAGTGCTCTATGCGCGCGGTGTGTTCCCAAACCGCTGCTACGACGAGTTGAATCTCTCGGACCCGAATTTGATCGTTTCTGTTCATGAGGAATACTTGCGGGCAGGCGCTGAGATTCTGGAAAGCAACACATTCGGCGCCAACCGCTTTCGCCTGGCCCGGCATGGGCTGAGCGAAAAGGTGGAGGAGATCAACGCAGCGGGGGTGCGGCTGGCGCGCCTGGCCGTGGAGCATCTGAAGGATCGTCAAGCCGGCGAGGCGTGGGTGGCCGGATCGGTGGGGCCGCTTGGAGTGCGGCTGGAGCCGCTGGGCAAGACGGGGCTGGACGAAGCTCGCGCCGCGTTTGCCGAACAGATCGGTGTGTTGGCCAAAAGCGGCGTCGACCTGCTGGTTGTGGAGACGATGCCGGCGCTGAATGAAGCCCGCGAGGCGCTGGAGGCGGCAAAGGCGGTCGCCCCGCACCTTCCCGTGCTGGTGATGGTGACGGTGGACGACGAGAGCGAGTGCCTGGATGGGTCTTCACCCGCGCAGGCGGCGGCCTTGCTCACCGAGTGGGGCGCGGACGCCGTCGGCGTGAACTGCTCCACAGGGCCGGTAACGGTGCTGACGGCCATCGAAGCCATGCGCGCGGCTACCACGCTGCCGCTGGCAGCGATGCCCAACGCCGGGCTGCCGCGGGCCGTCGAAGGCAGAAACATCTACTTGTGCACGCCCGAATACATGGCCAGCTTTGCGCGCAAGGCGATTGCCGCCGGCGCGCAGATTGTGGGCGGTTGCTGCGGCACCACGCCCAATCACATCCGGGCCATGCGCGCGGCCATTCGGGCCATGGATGAGCAGGCGCACGTGGAGGGAAAAGAGGCCGCGCCGGCGATGAGCAAAGAGACGCCGCCGGCGCCTTTGGCGCAGCGCTCGCACCTCGGCTCGTTGATCGCGGAAGGGAAATTCGTCACGTTGGTGGAGTTTCTGCCGCCAAGAGGCATCGATTGCTCGAAGGAGATCGAGGGCGCTCGGCGGCTGGCGCGAATGGGCGTGCACGCCATCGATGTGTACGATGCGGCGCAGGCTTCGGCGCGGATGAGCGGACAGAGCCTCTGCATCCAGATTCAGCAGCACACGGGGATGGAAACGATCCTGCATTACACCTGCCGCGACCGCAACCTGCTTTCCATCCAGTCGGATTTGCTGGGAGCCGCGTCGATCGGGCTGCACAACATCCTTTGCGTGACCGGCGATCCGCCCAAACAGGGAGATTATCCTGACGCGTCCGCAGTTTTTGACGTGGACTCGATCGGTTTGGTAAACATCGCCCGGCGGCTCAATCACGGCCTCGACATCGGATCGAACGCCATCGGCGCGAGCACCAACTTCACGATCGGCGTGGGGGTCAATCCCGGCGTGCCGGACATCGAGAATGAGCTGCGGCGGTTCGCCTACAAGGTGGACGCGGGCGCCGAATATGCGATTACGCAGGCGGTCTTCGACCTGCGCCTGCTGGAGGAGTTTCTGGAGCGGATCAGGGACCATCGCATTCCGGTGATTGCGGGCATCTGGCCGCTGACCAGCCTGCGCAACGCGGAGTATATGAAGAGCGATCTGCGCGTAGCCATGCCCGAGGAAGTGATGCTGCGCATGGCGCAGGCGGAGACGCCGGAGGCCGCGCGGGCGGAAGGAATCAGGATCGCGCAGGAGATGCTGGAGGCGGTGCGGCCTTTGGTGCAAGGCGTGCAGGTGAGCGCGCCCTTCGGAAACTATGAAGCCGCGGCTGAGGTGGTCTCCAGCGTATTGCCGGCAGGGAAGTAGGGAATTCCCCGGCGAATTCGCCTTGCAGCCCGCGGCGCAGCAGCGTACACTTTCCGGAAAATCCGGCCGGACGTAATACCAGGAGCTGTAGGGTTGCTGCTTGCGGAGAGGAGGCATCCGTGATATCGCCGGCCATCTTCCAATGTCCGAACTGCAACGAGACCATCTCCTCCACCGCTGAATCCTGCTGCTTCTGCGGCGCCAAAGTGGACCGCGAAGCGGCGAGCAGAGATGCCGAACGCCTGGCAAAGATCAACCAAGCTTGTAGCGGCGCCAGCTCCATGAGGAACGCGGCACTCATGTTGCCGGTGTTCTTCGCGCTTCGCTTCGTTCCGTTCATCCGCCCGGTGGGAGGGATAGGCTTTCTCGTTCTGCTGCTAGGCATACCGGTGTGGGCCATGCGCTGGTGGTATAAGTATGGCGGAATCGTACCGGAAGATCCGGATGTTGTTCGGGCGCGGCGGACGGTGAAGACGATTGCCATCCTTGTCCCAATGGTGCTGGCCTTCTTTTTGATGGTTGAGATTGCGATGGCATTTGTAGCCCTGCGTTAGGGCATTTCTCCCCATCCTCAAGAGTGCCAACTGCCGAGAAGGTTGCCGCTCACCGGTGTTCGCGTCAACCTGGCTGTTTGGAATGCCATATACCATGGGGAGAAATGCGTTACGGCGGTTCTCCTGCAACTATGAGCCATTTCNNGTGGCTTTTTCTTGATGAAAAAGCCACTTAGCGATTGTGCCTTGGTCTACACCTGCAGGAGACCCGCTATAGCGGGAAAAGATCGGCGCCGCGAATTGCGCCGGGAAGCTGCATTTTGTCTTGCCGCCGCATGAGTTATCCTGAAGGCGCTGGAGTGAGAGGAAATCTGCCATGGCTTCCTTTGAAGAATCGCTAAAGAAGCTCGAAACCATCGTCGAGCAACTGGAAAAAGGCGATCTGGCGCTGGAGGACTCGCTCAAGCTCTTCGAAGAGGGCGTGGGACTGTCGGCCGCCTGCAAGCAGGAACTGGACGCCGCCGAGGGCAAGGTGCAGATGCTGGTGAAACAGCGCGACGGATCGGTGAAGCCGGAACCGTTCCTGACGGAAAAATCTTTCTAACCGCAAATCCCTGTTTTCGAAAAAATGACTAGGCTGTTGCCTCGGTGTGCGCGCCAAGCCGCGCGGCAAGATCGAGGAGCTGCTCGTCGCAGTCGCGCGCTGCGGCCAGTTGCATTCCCCCCTGCGCGCAGGGGATGGCGATGGCGGGAACGCCGGCGAGGCTGAAGGGAACGGTGTAGCGCAGCAGACGGCTGCGTGTCTGGCTGTGATCGGCTCCGGCCGCAAGACACGCCACCGGAGCACAGGGCATCAGGAGGAGTTGGTTTTCCGCGAACAGCTCGTCCATGCGCGCGCGGAAGTCCGCATGACGCCGGCGCAGCTCCGCGATTTCGGCGGGAGCAATGCCAGCGCCCCACTTGAGGCGGTCGCGGATGGCCGGTTCGAAGCGGTCGAAGTTTCCGGCGTGCAGCCGCGCGGCTTCCGATGCCTGAATGGGAGCAAAGATCTCGACGGCATCCGCCCACCAGTCCGGGGCAATCAATCGCGCTTCCAGTCCCAGCGACTGCAAGGCGCGAATGACGCTATGAAAGCCATCGAACACCTGCGGCTCGCAATCCTGGAGAAGGCTGCCGGTGAGATAGGCAAAGCGGGTAAAGGGCGCGGCCGGGGCAGTCTCCGCGGGCGCGAAGGGCGCGGCCAGCAGAGGAGCATCGCGAAGATCGCGGAAAAGCCAGCCCATGGTGTCGAAGGATTCCGCGAGGTGCGCACCGCCGCGCCAGTCGCCGCGGCCGATCGTGGCGCGGTAGCCTGCAAGTCCGCAGAGCGCGGCGGGCACGCGGATGGAGCCCCCGGTGTCGGTCCCGATGGCGGCGACCGCCGATCCCTCCTGCACGCTGGCTGCTCCGCCGCTGGAAGAGCCGCCGGTGAGCGCGCCGGGATTAAGAGGTTGGGCGCAGTCGCCGAACTCCGGATTCTCGCCGGTGATTCCGTACGCCAGCGGATGAAGGTGAGTTTTTCCCACGATGACTGCTCCGGCGGCGCGCAGTTGTTCTACCAGCCATGAGTCGCTCTTCGCCGTGCCGTTTCGATCGCGGTAGAAGCGCACGCCGCACGTGGTGGTGGAACCGGCGAGATCGAAGCAATCCTTGACCGAGACGGGCAGGCCCCACAGCGCGGAATGGCCGTCGCCGAACGGGCCGCCGCTCAAGCGCGGCATCGCCTCGGCGCGGGCTGCTTCCGCGCGCGTCCAAGCCGCATCCTGCCAAAGGTAGGTATTGCGGCCGGCGTTCCGGTTGGCGTTTGCAAGCGCCACCCCGGCGAGATCGGAAGGCCGGGAGGATCCAGCGGCAAGCGCCGCGCGGAGATCGCGGATAGTCCACGAGGGAGCGGTCATACAGCAATTCTAGTGTGGTGTCCCCGAATTTCGTGACACAATGNNACTTTGGAGACAGGACACTAGAAGCCGGCCAGCAGATGGATTGGAATTACCCAGAAGCGCGTAGAGGAATGAGCGTGCGAAGGGCGGCTCCATGCCGGCTGCCCTTGGGATGAAGGGCCGCGTGGATCAGAAGTCCAGGTGCAGCGACATTTGGATCTGACGCGGGCTGCCGATGGTGTGCTTGGTGATGCCAAGACCTACAGGGCAGTTGAAAAAGCCCGTGTTTTGGCCATGTGGATCGGATACGCAGTTGTTGGTGGGCAACGGCGTGGTGCCGCCAACGGGAACATTGTTGAATGCCTGATTCTGGTTCACGTTGTTTTGGGGAATATCGAAGCTGGAGGTGTTGGTGATGTTGTATACGTCGAAGGTATAGTGCAGGCTGTACTGGTCATGGATGGGCAGATCCTTTTCCAGGGAAGCGTCGGCGCGCCGCTGCCATGACTGGCGGAAGATGTTGCGCTCGCCGGTGGTGAAGTTGGTTTCATAGGAGTCGCCGGCGGGAACACCCATGGCGCCGGCCGGGATGAGCGGGACGTCGAAACAGCTGGCCTTGAGCGCCGCGCCTTCTCCGGTATTGATGTTATAGAACGCGCCATTCTGGCCGGTGAGCGCATTCGACCGGGTGCATCCGGGAGCCAGCGGCACGATGGGATTGGTGATGCCGTTGAAGGTGCTGTAGAAGATACTGCCGACGGCTCCGGAGTAGTCGATCACGCTGTAAGGCTGGCCGCTTTGGATGACCGCGACGCCATGCAGCGCCCAACTGTTCAGCGCTTTGCCCTTCAACGTGCCGGTCGAGAAGAACTTGGGCAGTTGTGCGCCGTAAGTGAAGTTCAGCACATGGGTGCGGTCGAAGTCGGCCGAGCCATAGCCGCTGCGCAGGTTCGTGGGGTTATTGCCGTTGTAGAAGAGCCCCATGCCGCTCTGCTCGTCGGTGGCGTGGGAGTAGGTGTAGGAGACTCCGGCCTGGAGACCGTGACTGAGCCGCTTTTCCAGGTGGGACTCAAGGGCGTTGTAGGCGGCAATGCCTGCCGCGGTGTAGGCCTCTGACTCGGACGAGTAACCGATGTAGGGCACACGGAGGTCGACGTTTCCGCCTTCGTAGTTATTCAGCATGTTGCCGTAACTGCAATTCGTCTCTGTCGGATCGTTGACGCACTCTGGAAAGTAGGTGTTTGGATCCAGCACGGTGTAGCCGTAGCTGAAATACTGCGTGGCCGGGCCTCCGGGATGGGTGGGGCTTGACGGCGTGGCGATCTGGGCCTGGTTGAAAGGCACTGGGATGACCTGGTGACGGCCGAGATTGCCTACGTAACCGACCTCGAACATGATGTCGTTGCGCGGCTGGTACTGGATGTTGAGCGTGAAGTTCATACTGTAGGGCAGTTTGTTAGTCCGGTTGTAAACGCCGAGGGTAAATGGCTGGCCGGCGTTGTTATAGCCGACGGAGCCATCGATAATCGCCGCGGCATCGGGAAGGTAGTTGGCAATGTCGGAGGCTTTGGGGTTGGAGGGCGGCGCGGAGCGCGTCGGTCCCCATGGAGTAACCAGGTTGTACTCCGAGTTATCCACTGTATAGGTGATCCCATTCCCGCCGCAGATAGGAATGTAATACAGGTAAAGGTAGGTTGGACTGGTGGCGTTATAGGAGGCGCTGTACGGGCAGTGCTGCTGGCTGACAAAGGGTTCGGTTTGGGAAGATCCGAAGGGACCGCCGTCGATCTCGCCGGCCGCATAACCGGGCGAGAGATAGGTGAACAGCTCGCCGCGGTCGTAGTAGAAACCGCCGCCCGCGCGGACAACAAACTTGGAGTGAAACACGGATGGCTGCCAGGCAAGGCCTAGCCGCGGGGCGATGCCCCACTGGCGGCCTGTCAGCGTGGTCTTGCTCACCCCCGCGGTTCCGTTGGCGTTGTTGCCGGCGATGATGAATCCGGAGTGGCCAGATTCGATGGCGCCCGACGCGTTATCGAAGCTATACATAGAAGGATCGAAGTTGAAGATGTTCCCGTACTTTTCGGTGAGTCCTCCGTCCCAGTCGTAGCGCACGCCGGCCGTGATGCTCAGGGTCGGAGTCATTTGGAACTTGTCCTGAACGAAGAGGCCGGCTTCGTTGGCGCGATAGTAGCGGTCGGCATTGCCCTGCAGGAAGCTTGTGGCCGTAAAGTTCTGCGTGGAGTAGGGCGTGACCCAGTTGTTGGCGTAGGCCACAAAGTCCGGCGTGGCGACATTCCCCGTGCCGGTGCGATGGTCGCGCGTATTCAACTGGGTATAGGACCAACTGCCGCCGAAGCTGACCGAGTGTCGCCCCTTGGCCCAGATGGCCGTCCCGGACGGCATGATGCGGTTCTGGAAGACACCGGTGTTGGCCCCCTGGTATTCGGCATCGGGACCGATGGCCAGCGAAGGCGACGTGCCGCCATAGAGCGGCCCGGTGGACGAGTCGAACGCATCGCCAATGGCGTCGTTGATCGTGATTCCGGGGAAATAACTGCCGAACGCCGACGACATCCCGACGTCCGTGGGGCCGAAGGCCTGATCGTTCGTCGCGTACACTTTCTCGCGGAGAATGCCGACCGTCTCGGAGATGCTGAGGCTTGTGCCGATGGTCTGGACATTGTTGAGGGAACCAACCTGCGCGCCGGTGTCCATGCGCGCCGTGAAGCCGGGCACGTTGGAGTAGGCGTAAGGCGAGCTCGAGGGATCGTGCTGATAGTAGTACTTCGCCGCCAGGACGTCCTTGCCGGTGACGTTCCAATCGAGATCGACGACGGCCTGGTCGGAAGTGAAGCGCGACGTACCCGGCAGGAATGCATTGTAGGGCGAGAAGACGTTCGGCGAGCCCGGAGCGTTCTGGTTGGGAATGAGCCATTGTCCCGGCTCCCCGGCAACGGAGGGATAAGTGAAAAGAGCAAGTGCCACCGGATTCGAGGACCAGTTGGCGGAGCTGACCGCCACACCGGAGGTGCCTTCGCTGGTGGTCCAGTTGCTATTGGCGATGGCGGCGAGACCGGCCGGAGTGCGGTTGGTATCGCTCAGCCCCGGCGGCACGACGAGAAGCTCGTCGCCGGTCTCCTGGTCGGAGATGTGCAGGTGCTCATAGCTGACGAATCCGAAGAGCTTGTTCTTGATGATCGGACCGCCCAGGTCGCCTCCGAGGATGTAACGGTGCAGTTGCGGATTCTTGTCCGCGGCGGGGATGTTGTCGTCTTTCTTGAAGAAGAAGGGCGCGGCATTGATCCAGTTCGTTCCGCGGTGCGCGTAGACTTCGCCATGAAGCTGGTTAGTGCCTGACTTGGTGCTCATGTCGATGTGCGCGCCGCTGTCGGAGCCTTGCTCCGCGTCGTACATCGAGGCGTTTACACGGACCTCCGCAAGGGTCTCCGGCGCCGGCGTGGGGATGGCGTTGCCAATGGACAGATAGACCGAGGCGGCACTGGGAACCACGCCTCCGGCCGCGTTGTTGGCCTGGCCCGTGTTGTTGGAAATGCGGAACGAGTCCACCTGGCTGGTGCTCTTGCCGTTGAAGAGATTGCTGGCGTCGACGCCGTTGAGCAGGAAGGCATTGGATGTGTCGCGCTGGCCGTTGGCCCAGATGGGAGCGTTGCCGAGGCCGGAATTCGCGCCGGTGCCGCCGCCCAGCTCCGCGTTCACGCCGGGCGAAAGAATGGCCAGCCCGGTGAAGCTGCCGGTGGGCAAGGGCACTGTGTCGATCTGTTGCGTCTCCATCACGTAGCCGTTGGTGGTGTCCACGGCGTTCATCAGCGGCGCGGCCTCGACCTCCACGGTGGTGGTGGCCTGGCCCACCTTAAGCGAGACATTCAACGTGGCCGTGCGGTCGGCCTCCACCGTGATGTGCGGAGTCTTCTGCGCCTGAAATCCCTCGGCCGTGTAGGTGAGCGTGTAGGTGCCGATGGCGAGATTCACAAATGTGTACTCGCCCGCGCCGTTGGTTTTGGTGGCGCGGGTCAGCGAGGTCTGTTCGTCGGTCGACGTGACTGTGACGTTGGGAAGCACGCCGCCCGAAGCGTCGGTGACCTCGCCCGTAATTCCGCCAAGCGTTTGCTGCGCCGGCAGGATGCCGGTCCACAGCGCAGCGGCTGCCACCATTGCGAGCAGCCCAGGAAAGGAGAAGGGAAACACGCGCATGGAGCGATTCAAGAGACTGACCTCGAAATGGAGATTTCCCCCTGAAACCTGGGGGATTCAATTACCACTGCAGTGATTTTGTTCTCTCGAGTTTTTTGAGCGTTGAACTGTCACGCAGGAAGAAAGTTCCAACGCGATCTGCGATCGTTGATTGGACTGATCCTGCTCGCGCTGCTGGTTAAGCACATATTAATGGCAGCAGCATAATTTCCACGTAAGGATTTTTGGTGCGCAGACCGCTAAAGGGACGGGTTTTCCACAGCTTAAGGCATTTCTCCTACAGGTGCAGCCCTTTTGAGTTCGAGGAAGGTGGCGATTTCTTGATGAAATCGCCACTTGGCGGCAATGGCTCCGGCGTACATCTGAAGGAGAAATGCTTTAGCGGAGATTTCCTGTCTTCGGCCGCCGCAATCCGTACCAGGCGAGCCCAACGACGATGTAGACGAGATAAAGATAGGGGATTCGGCCGTGAACGGCGTCGGCGGTAGAGTCGAGGTCGAAGGCGGCAATCAGGACGACGACGACGACAGCGGAAACACTGGTGGCCGCGAGCAGACGCGAGTGCCGGCCAAGGGCGCGCCGCGCGAAGGGCAATGCGAGAGCCACAAGCGCATAGGCGGTGAGAAAGCCAAAAACCGAAAGCGATCCCATCAGATCGTACATTGTGAAGCCGGTGTCGCCGTTGAGCGCCATGGCGGCGGTGGCGGCGAACATGAGCGCGATGGACAGCGCGACGGCGGCTCCCGGAGTTCCGTGACGGCGATTGGTGCGTTGGAGAAGGGCAGGCAACAGCGCGTCATGCGCCATGCGCAGCAGGACACGCGCAGCCGCGGTTGCGCAAGCCAGCACGCAGGCAAACATGCTGATGAATGCGCCGCAGTCGATGGCCACGCCGAGCGGCGAGACTCCGGCTTTGGCGGCCAGCAGGTGCAGGGGGCTGGTGGAACTGGAGAGCGCGCCGGACTGGCCGCGGAATCCGAGCACCTCAGAATACGCGCAGAGCATGAAGAAGACGCCGGCGAGCAGCGCGCTCTGCAGCACCGCGCGGGGAATCGTGCGCAGCGGTTCGCGCACCTCGCCGCCCAGGGTGGTGGCGCTCTCAAAGCCCACAAAGCTGAAGATGGCGAGCACCAGCGCGGGCCCCAGCGAGGAAAACGAAGCTCCGCGGAGACGGAATTGGGTGGTATCGAAATGAAAGCCCGTGTGGGCCGGCAGCAGGATGAGCAGAATCACGATCAGGCTGACAGAAACCGCTTCAATCCACAGCATGACTTGGGCTGAGAGCTTCACGTCGCGATAGGCGATATAGCCGGCAACGGCGCAGACCAACGCGAGCGTGGGGATGGCCGGAGGGGCCCAGTGGAAAAACTGCCGGCAGAGCACCGTTGCGTAGTAAAGCGCCCCGCCGGCCACCGAGGCGCCTGTGGCCAGATAGGCAAGCAACAGTCCCCAGGCAGCCGCGACGCCGAAGACTGGAGGCAACGTATTCGCGGTGTAGGTGTAGAGCGATCCCGGCGAAGCGGAGAGACGCGCGAAACGGCTCACGCAGAAGCCAATGAGGAACATGGAGCCGGTGGCGAGCAAATAGACGAACCAGGTGGCGTTACCGGCCAGCGCGAAGACCAGCGGAATGGTGAGCGACGCGGAGGTCGAAGGCGCCATGGCGGAAACCGACTGGGCAAGAGTTTCCACGGGGCCAAGCACACCTGCGCGCAGGCCGCGGCTATCGGCCGCGCCGCTGCGAGAATGCACGTTCTCTTTGGTGGACGCCGTGCCGGTCACGAGCCTGTCTCTCTCGCAAGGGATGGTTTTGCTTCACGTTCGACGGTGGCCTCGATGGTACCATGCGGCTCGTCGATGGGCACAAAGACGCGATTGAGGTTGTCCTCGCCGAAGGGGCTCAGGCCGGCAAGCAAATGGTGCAGATTCAGCATGGGGAGACGGATGAGCGCGATCTCAGGCGCGGCGCGATGGTTGCCATACGAGTTGCCGGGCCGGCTGCAAATTCAGGATTGTGCCAACAGCCCAGCCGTGCTATCCGCGAAGCTTGTTGAGCAAATCCTGCGGATGGACCGGCTTGGCAAGAATATCGAACTCGTAGCCATCGGAGCGCGCCTTTTCCAGCAGATTGGCAGTGGCGGCCTGACCGGAGAAAAGCAGAATCTTGATTGCCGGCAACAAGGCGCGAATGCGGATGGCCGCGTCGATGCCGTTCAGGTCGGCCATGATCACGTCGGAGATGAGCATGTCGGGCTGAAAGATCCCGGCAAGTTCGAGCGCTTTCTCGCCCGAGTAGACGGCGCGGGCTTCAAAGCCGCTCTGACTCAGGATCATGGCCAACGTGTCGGCGATGACCCGCTCGTCGTCCACTACCAGCACCTTCGGTCTCGTCGCGTTCGGCATACTCTCCCGTGGGGACAGGGAAGCGAATATCGTGAAACGTTCAGTTGGTTTCGATCGGTCGCGTTCTCATGCGCCGAGCCGGACTCGCGTTCTCATCACTTCAAGAGTGGTACGCTTTCCAGTGTAAAGCACGGCGCTCCTTTTCCGGTTGCGGCGTCGGGCGGTGCGTAGAGCGCCTTCGCAGTGGCGGAGTATTCGCACGTGCAGGGCCACACGCTCCAGACCATCGGCCTGGGCGCGCAGATTGACGCCGCCACGGACAGCGGCTGTTTTCCATGCTGCTTCTGGCCACCATCTTTATCTCACTCATGGTGGTGACGATGAACCGGCTGGTGTGGCGCAAGCTTTACAGGCTGGCCGAAACGCGGTTTAAGCTGGAGGGCTAGAAAGGGGCAGCGGAGCTTGCGGAGTTGGCGGAGTGAGCGGAGCTAAGAGCGGCAGAAGCAGGTTGACGCACAATAAACTAACAGCTAAGAGTTGAAAGCTCGTCACTAAAGGAAGGCTTCGATGATTCGCGTGGGTTTGGTGGGTTTCGGCATGGGAGGGCGCGTCTTTCACTCGCCGCTTATCTCCTCGGTCGAAGGGCTGGAACTGGCTGCGGTCCTGGAGCGCACCTCGAACACAGCAGCGGAGCGTTACCCGGATATTGCCGTCTACCGGACGCTCGAAGCTATGCTGGCCGACTCCTCGCTCGGACTCTTTGTGGTGGCGACGCCGAACGGGACTCACTATGCGCTCGCAAAAGAGATCCTTGAGGCCGGCAGGAACGTGGTTGTCGACAAGCCGATGACGATGACCTCGGCCGAGGCTGCCGATCTGATCGGCTTGGCAGGGAAGCATAAAGTCCTTCTTGCGCCATTCCATAACCGTCGCCTGGACAGTGACTTCCTGACAGTTAAGAAACTATTGCATGAGGGTTTTCTGGGGCGGTTGGTAGCCTTTGAGTCGCGCTTTGACCGCTGGCGGCCGGCTCCGCCGACCGAGCGTTTATGGCAGGAAATCCCTGAAACCGGAGGCGGAAAGCTGATGAATCTGGGGCCGCACCTTGCCGATCAGGCGCTGGCGCTCTTTGGCACGCCGGAGGGGGTGAGCGCGGAGGTCGTGCGCGAGAAGGACGGCCCTGGGGCGAATGATTCCTTTACCATCCGGCTGCGCTATCCCGGCCTTATCGTGACGCTCGGCGCCAACAGCCTGTCGCTGCCTGCCGCGCCGCGTTTCCATCTGCGAGGGACAGAGGGCAACTACTGGAAGTACGGCGTCGATCCGCAGGAGGACGCGCTCAGCAAGGTCACGCGCGTCGATACACGAACCGGGGCCCCGGCATGGGGCCAGGAACCCGCGGCCGGCTGGGGAGTGCTGCATGTGGGAATCGAAGGCGGCACGGTCAGCCGTCCCGTCCCCGCGCTTCCTGGAGACTACCGCCTCTACTATGCGGGCATTCGCGATGCGCTGCTGGGCAAGGCCCCGGCGCCGGTCACGGGCGTGGACGGCTGGCGCGTGGTGCGTCTGCTGGAGTGGGCGGCGGAGAGCTCGGAAAAGCGGCGGGAAATCGTCTGCGACTGGAGCGACGAGCCGAAATAGCCGTTACGGTGCGGTTTCCGGTTGGCCGGTGACAGGCCTAGAACTTCCGACTTTTCGGGCAACAACTGCCTGTATCCCGCCAAACCAAAGCGTATAATTCGGCGGTGAGCCTCGAAAAATAAGATGAACGAGAGAGAAGGAATACGCCGCTTCTTGGCAGTCGCTTTCTTTGCCGTGATCTGCGCCATCGACACTGGCGCTCAAGAGCTACCTCAAAAGCCCTCCGGGGACAGCCCGCTTGCACGTCCGCAAGCCACAAGCGAAAATAGGGCGCCTGAGTGGGCTGAGGTCGTTGCGCGTACCCGACCTGCGGTTGTGGTCGTAGAAACTGATGAGGGTTTTGGCAGCGGGTTCGTAATCAAGCCTGATGGGATCATTATTACCAATCACCATGTCGTAGCCAATGCCAAGGCGATGGCCGTCAAATTCTCATCAGGGGAGGTATACAGGAATGTGTACCTTCTCACTTCGGACCCCATCAATGATCTTGCGTTCCTCAAGATAGAAGCGGTTGATCTTCCGACGATACCGCTGGGCAACTCGAACAACGTGCAACTCGGAGATGAGGTGCTACTGGTCGGCGCTCCGCAGGGACTAGAGCAGACCGTATCAAACGGCTTGATTAGTGGCATTCGCCTGGACAACTATGGCGTGCGCGTCCTTCAGACATCAGCGGCAGCAAGTCCCGGAAGTAGCGGCGGACCTCTGCTTAATCGGAGCGGGGAAGCAGTAGGGGTTATGTCATTCAAGGTCGTAAATGGTGAGAACTTGAATTTCACAATCCCCATCAATTACGTGCGAGGAAAGTTGGACACGTTAACGTCATCGAATCCGAAGGCCTTTGAACCGCTAAACGCTCAGGCCGAAAAACACCAGGGCGTTTGGGTTGCTGGGCACGGTTCTGCTGCGTTCGAGGAGGTCTTTATGGATGTCCTCGACATACTTGGCAGTAGTGGCGTGGAGATTGCCAATAATGGGGCGCAGAGATTCACAAACACAAACATAAGCGGCTATATGCCTCTATCTGCTCTTATCGAGATGTTACCTAAGACAGGTGCCGACAGTCTGTTGTACATAACAGTCGAACAAAGATCAGGTTTGGACTCCTGGGCTACTACGGTTCACTTTCAGTGCTTTGACGCTAAAGGCCATGTTTTGTGGGATGAAAAAGCCAAAGACGTAATGGCCGACGGGACAAACACTCTTTTTCACCCGAGCGGTTGGAAAAGCAAGCTGGCTCCCCATATCGGCAAACCCGGGCTGTTATCAACGCAGATTCAAGAGGAGGGCTCGCCAAAACCCAAGAATTAGAATAGCTGTTCGTCGCACGGGCTGTTTATTGCCGGCTCGGCTCCTTTTCGATCAGCGGCACCCAAAAGCGAAAGCGCGCGCCGCTGCCAGGCGCGTTCGATGCTTCGATGCCGCCGTCGTGCGCTTTCAAGATGGCGCGCGTGATTGCCAGGCCCATACCGGACCCTTTGCGCGCGTTCGCGGCGCGCTTGCCGCGATAGAACTTCTCAAAGATCAATGGCAAATCGCGGGCATCGATGCCGGGGCCGTTATCCTCCACGCAAAACTCCAGGCGGCCGTCAGAGCGGTTGCTGCTGAGGGTGACGCGCGTGCCGGGAGGCGTGTGGCTGGCGGCATTCTCGAGCAAGTGGCGGAGAGCCCTGCCCAGCAGATGCGGATCGAACCAGGCCGGCCCGTCGCCTGGGCCGGACCGGTCCGCGGCCTCCGGCACGATCGTCACCTTATGGGAGGCAAGAATCTTACGCGATTCCTCTACGGCCAGGTCGAGCAATGCGCGCGGATGCTGGGGAGACATCTTCACCTCAACCACGTTGGCGTCGATCTCGGCCATCTCCACCGCCTCGCCGATGAGCAGATCGAGGCGCGCCGCCTCCTCGTCGATGATTCGCACCATGTCGAGGCGTCCGGCTTCGTCCAGCCCATCGCCCTCGAGCAGCGTGGTCGCCGCGGCGCGGATGGAAGTCAACGGTGTGCGCAATTCGTGGGTTAACGAGTCGATTAGAGCGGTGCGCAGACGTTCCCCTTCGCGCGCAGCCTCGATGCGCGTGGAGGCCGCGATGGCGATGGAGCGCGCCGCCGCAATCGATACCTGCGCGCTCACGGCAGTGGCCACCTCGAGGGAAAGCGCATCGGGCCGCCACGCCAAAGCGCCCACTGGCTTCAGTCCCAGCGTCAGCGCAGCGGTTTGGTAGCCGGCGAACGACGTTGCGGTAGGGCTAAGGCCCTGCGCCACCGCCTGCATGTGCGCCTGTACGCTGGCCGGAGCCTCTCCGGTGGAGGAGTAAAAACGGTCATAATCGCCGACGTAGAGGACCACCCCATCGAGCGCGAAAATGCGGTCGATGGCGCCGGGCAGTTCGTGGAGGAGGCGATCGGCGTCCTCAAAGAGCATCATCTCCTGGCTGAGGGCGTAGAGTTTTCCCACGTCCGCCTGGCGTTGTTGCGCCTGGATCGTCTGTTGGCGCGCGCGCTCCGAGAGCCGGCTCACGACGACGCAACTCAGGGCGAACGAAACCATCGCCACCCATGCCTGAGCGCCTTGAAGCCATAAAGTATGCACGGGAGGCAGAAAGTAATAGTCGAAGCAGATGGCGCAGAGAACCGCGGTGTAAACCGAGAGCACGGTTCCGGATTGCGTGGCCCACCAGACCACCAGCACCAGAAACACCATCCCGGCAGTGGTTGAGTTGGCGCCAAGCCAGGCGAGCAGAAGCGTGGTGAGCGCCGCCGCCGCCGTGGCGGCGAACCAGCGAAGGGCCGGTCTTGCATAGGCGGGTACGCCCATAGTCTTCCCCACCGGAATCATACCCGGCTGCCGCAATTTGTGAAATGCCGTGCCGCAATGGTGTAAGCTTCGGTTAAAAGAAGAACGACATGGCCGGAAGAATTCTGGTAATCGACGACGAGTTCCAGATTACACGGGTGCTGCGCGCCGCGCTTTCCGCGCAGGGATACGATGTTCGCACCGCCAACGATCCCGAGGAGGGCCTGCGGCTGTTCCGCGACTGGCCGCCGGACCTGGTAATTACCGACTTGATGATGCCCGGCTTGAGCGGCGTCGAGGTTTGCCGGGCGATCCGCTCGCGGGGCGCAACGCCGGTGCTGGTCCTCTCGGTTCGCGAGCATGAGCGGTCGAAGGTGGAAGCGCTTGACGCGGGCGCCGACGACTACGTGACCAAGCCGTTCAGCATTCAGGAGCTGCTGGCTCGCGTAAGAGCGCATCTGCGCCGCGCGCCAGAGCGCACCACGGCTGCTCTGGAAGCCGGCGACTTTGTGATCGACGCGCGGGCCCACAGCATTCTGGTCCAGGGCAAGCCCATTCACCTCACGCCCAAAGAGTTCGATCTGCTGCTGCACTTGGCCCGCAACTCGGGTAAGGTGATGACGCATCGCGCCCTGCTGACGGCGGTGTGGGGCGCGCAATCCGCGCATCAGCCTGAGTACCTGCGAGTCTTCATCGGCCAGTTGCGCAAGAAACTCGAAGGTGAAACCGGACGCCAGTACATTCAAACCGAGCCCTGGGTGGGTTACCGGTTCATCCCCGAGGGCTGGGCCGGCAACGAAGAGTGAGAAGCGCGGCTTATATCGCATTGCGAACCCTTCGCAACGATCGCCGCTGATTCTGGAGGATTTCCTGCGGCCGGAAAACGATCCTTACGGAATCTTTAGCAATTCTTTTTAAATCTCACAGCAGACAGAGGACAGAATCGGATTCAGTCAGGCCGGTTGTATGGCCCGATGCGGGAGAATGCACCGCGGGCGCCTCGATGAACGCGGCGCATGCTGGTGCGAACCCGGATCCGATTTTTCCACCGAATCCTGCCGGAGCCGGTCCGGCCCGAAAAGCGGAGATCCTGCATGCAAGATGCACTGATGCTGCTGTACACCGCAATCTTCTTCGCCCTGGCGTTTCTCTACGTCAAGGCTTGCCAAAAGTTGAGGTAGCCCATGCACTTTGAAATCATCAGCGCGGTCGGTCTCATCATCTCCATCCTGTTGTTGGGCTATCTCACCCTGACGATGCTTTTCCCGGAGAAATTCTGACATGTCCGCAAACGGCTGGCTGCAATTCGCCATCTACTCTGTCATTCTGCTTGCCACGGTTCGCCCGGCCGGCATTTACTTTACGCGCGTTATCGAGGGCGAGCGCACCTGGCTCGACCCTGTACTGCGTCCTTTCGAGCGGCTCATCTACAAGCTCTGCGGCGTCAAAGCCGGCAAGGAGATGAACTGGCGTGAGTACACCTTCGCCGTGCTGGGATTCTCGGCCGTGGGATTGGTGCTCACCTACGCCATTGAGCGCCTGCAGTACTACCTGCCATGGAACCCGCAGCATTTGACCGCGGTGGGCCCGGACCTGGCCTGGAACACGGCCGCCAGCTTTACCACCAACACCAACTGGCAGTTCTACACGCCCGAGTCCACCATGAGCTATCTCACCGAAATGGCTGGACTGGCGACGCACAACTTCTGGTCGGCCGCGGCGGGCATCGTGGTGGCGATCGCGCTCATCCGCGGCATCAAGCGCACCAGCTGCGCCACCATCGGCAACTTCTGGGTGGATATGACGCGGACGCTGCTTTATATCCTCGCGCCCATCTGCATCGTCTACGCGCTGCTGCTGGTGTGGCAGGGAGTTCCGCAGAATCTGAACGCCTACACCGTCGCCCAATCACTCGATCAGCCTTCGCAAGCGCAAACCATCGGGCAGGGCCCCGTGGCTTCGCAGGAAGCCATCAAGATGCTGGGCACCAACGGCGGCGGATTCTTCAACGCCAACAGCTCGCATCCGTATGAGAACCCGACTCCGCTTTCGAACTTCATGCAGATTGTGTCGATCTTCCTGATTGGCGCGGGTCTCACCTATACGCTGGGCCGCATGACCGGCTCGCGCGGGCACGGCTGGGCGGTGTTTGCCGCCATGTATGTGCTGTTCGCGGCAGGCTTCGCGGTGTGTTACTGGGCTGAGGCGCATCCCTACAACGTGATTCATGGAGCGCAGCAGACGCGCACCGCGGCCGCGCCCGGCGGCAACATGGAGGGCAAGGAGGTCCGCAACGGCATTGCCGAAAGCGCGCTGTTCGCCACCATTACCACCGATGCCAGTTGCGGCGCCGTGAACAGCATGCACGACAGCTTCACGCCGCTGGGCGGCATGGTGCCTCTCTCCAACATCATGCTTGGCGAGGTGGTCTTCGGCGGTGTGGGATCCGGCATGTACGGCATGTTGGTCTTTGTCGTGCTCGCGGTCTTCATTGCCGGGCTCATGGTGGGCCGCACACCCGAGTATCTGGGCAAAAAAATCGAAGCCTACGACGTGAAGATGGCCATGCTGTACGCGCTCATCTTCCCGCTCATCATTCTCACCTTCGCGGCAATTTTCGTTTTGATACCGGCCGGAACGTCGGTGACCAACAACCCCGGCCCGCATGGGTTTTCCGAAATCCTCTACTCCTTCGTTTCGGGCGCGGGGAACAACGGCTCGGCCTTCGCCGGCCTGGGCACGAACTGGTGGTACAACATCGCGATGGGCTGGGACATGCTCATCGGCCGCCTCCTCATGATGATTCCCGCGCTGGCCCTGGCCGGCAATCTGGCCCAGAAGAAGAGCGTTCCGCCGTCGCCCGGCACCTTCCCCGTGAATACGCCGCTGTTCGCCGTGCTGCTCGTCGGCACGGTGGTGATCGTCGGCGCACTCACCTTCTTCCCGGCGTTGAGCCTGGGACCGATTCTGGAGCACCTGCTGCTGCAGACAGGAAAGCTGTTCTAACCGAATCCACACCACGTCAGGACAAGGGTAACGGACTGTTATGGCTGAAAAAACGAGTCTCTGGAACGCGAAAATTATCGCCCAGGCAACGCTGGACAGCCTTCGCAAGCTCGATCCGCGCTGGATGGTCAAGAACCCCGTGATGTTCGTGGTGGAGGTGGGCAGTGTGCTCACGTCGCTCCTGCTCATCGAGAACTACCGCCATCACCCTGGGACGTTCTTCTTCAACCTGCAGATCACGCTCTGGCTGTGGTTCACGGTGCTGTTCGCGAATTTCGCCGAGGCGCTCGCCGAGGGCCGCGGCAAGGCGCA